>DAOTTD010000031.1:0-22436 GCA_034438015.1 Ktedonobacteraceae bacterium
ATGCAGAATCTGGGTATTAATGTAGAGCAAACGAATGCACACGTTATCCAATTTTATGGCGATGCATTAGCATATGCCGTCGGCGAACTGGCCTTGCAGCAGGCCGTCGACGTGTATCATGGGCGAGGCGACATTCAGCGCTACGCGAGCCGCTACAGTCTACGCGGCCTGCTCACCATTGCTGCAGCGCTCATTCCTGATACAGAATTTGGCCTCTATGTTGTGACCGGCCTGCCAGCCGAGACCTATATTAAGAATCTGGCGCTGCGCAACACCATCAAAACCGCGCTAGACGGCACACATATCTTCAGCGTCGATAGTGGCAAGACGCTCAGGCGCGTCACCGTCGAGGTCGCGACGGTCGTCATGGAGGGAGCGGGCGCACTGATCGCCTACGGCGAAAAGCTGACAAGCAAGATGACCGAGAGCGCGGTCATCGACATCGGAGGCCGCACAACAGATCTGTACGTGGCACGCGGCCAGGTTCCCGTCACCGAGTACTGCAAGGGGAAGCCACTGGGTGTTGAGTCAGCGACCCAGATGCTCATGGATACCTTTGAGAGCAAGTACGATCGCTCACTCTCTTTGCTGGAGGCGCGCGAGATCATGTTCGCGTACGCTTCGCACGGCGAGACCAGCTATCCCGATGTCTCAGTTTACGGCAAGACGATCAGCTCAAATGAGCTCGAGCGCCTCGCAAAAGAGGCGATCACACAGATCGCCAGCGAGATCGTTTCCTTCGTCGCTTCGTCATGGCGCCAGAGCGATCGCGACGCGGTCGCCGCCAGTTTCAGGCCCGTGCTCAATATCGGCGGCGGCGTCTACTACTTCCACAACTTCCTGAAGAAGCGCATTCCTCACCTGTCCCGCCCGGACGATCCCATTCACGCCAATGGTATCGGCTACTGCAACCTGGCAGGCAATCTACTCATCCGCAAGATTCAGGCGAACGGCACTAAAGTATTGTCATAGGAGAGAGGAGCATAATGTCACAAGACGTAGAGAGGTACCTGTATTTTACTGTTGCCCTACTGAAGGATTCATTCGCGCTAGATGCACTCTGGCAAGACGCGCTCAAGTATCATATGATTGATCAGCCAGGCAAATTAATTGCCATCCGTCTCACAGAGTACTACGAGATCATGGCCAGTGGAGTTCTCCCTTCGGTTGCTAGTGTCTCTATCGCGGCCAATAATCAGCAGCAGGAGACTGGCAATGGGGCAAGCCGGGAAGAACATCCCTTGCTTCAGCCATCTGCCAAGACGAATGGTACGATGTTCAATCAGCCAGAAGATTACTATGCAGAGGCTGAGAAGACTATCGCAACTTCCCCCGACGTGGCGCACAATGCGGAGGCCGCTGCGGACTACTGGACGCTCCTTTAAATAAACCGATAGGTCAGCCAATTCGCTCTACAATCATAGAAGGGCTTGTAGGGCGAATTACTTTTTAGCTTGACAGCAATCATCTTTACGCACCAGCCGGCTTGCTAACTATATTCTCTATCCTATCTAGAGCACAATAGCGATTTCACCCGAGAGAGTGTAACAGATTGCCTGGGCATTCGGGAAGAAAAGCTTGAAGGCACCCTCAACCACATTTCCGTTGCGATCACGGCTCGGCTCCTCGTGAGAGAAATTACACACGATCGCTTCGTTGGCAACGATATCACCATCAAAACTACGAATAAGCTTTAGCGCAGAGGTAGTTATCGTAAGACAGTAGAGTGTTTTCAAGTTATTACTCCTTTAAACTCATCCATAATAAGGGGAGACGGGACTTCTCCCGTAATTCCAGGCTCCCACGAAGTGGGTACAAACGAGGAAATGGGAAAACGCCCGATCCTTAATAGAGCATCTCTCTTTGAGAGAACTGATTATAAGAGGGAAGCATACAATTGACAGCACCAGATTATGCTCATCTGCGATGCTGAGTGGGTTCTCATCTCGACGTTGGGAGAGGCTATTTTGAGTATACAGGCAAAGTGTGAAGATGCTGTGAAGATGACGGTGTGTTATGTGAAACCTATGTGAAAAATACGAATTCCGTAACAAGTTCTTATGTATATTTGATAAAACAATTACTTCTATTTAATTATTTATTGAATAATCTGGACAGTTATACAAATCTGGTTATTTTTCATCGACTGCTTATTGACATCTACGTTGCTTCATGGTACCCTTGTTCAGTGTGCAATGTTTTGATGCTACGATATCACTATCATACGCTATTCATGATATTCCATCGCACTGACAACTTCCCGAGTCCTTGTCATCAACGAGAGAAAGCTACTCCCGTAAGAGCGTGACTTCAATGTAGAGTGTCACCGTACCCCGTCCCATCTTGAGCGGGTCCCAGGTTGTGTACTCGCACACCCATCAATGTTTATCACCAAAGAAGGAGGATACAAGATGGCAGGCAACAGATGCGTTGTTTATGTAGAACCAGGGAAGGTACAAGTCGAAAACATTGAATATCCAAAGCTAGAATTGGCTGCGCAAAACCGCAAATGCGATCACGGCGTCATTCTTAGGATCGTGGCCACAAATATTTGTGGCAGCGATCAGCATATGGTGCGAGGTCGAACCACAGCGCCTAAGGGTCAGACGCTGGGCCATGAGATTACAGGCGAAGTGATCGAGGCGGGTCGCGATGTTGAGTTCATCAAAGTAGGCGATCTTGTCTCTGTACCATTTAATATCGCCTGTGGACGCTGCCGCATGTGTAAAGCAGGCAATACCGGCGTCTGCCTCAACGTGAACCCCGCACGACCGGGAGCCGCATATGGCTATGTCGATATGGGCGGTTGGGTAGGTGGGCAGGCGGATTACGTGATGGTCCCCTACGCGGACTGGAACCTGCTGAAATTCCCGGACAAGGACCAGGCAATGGCGAAGATCAAGGATCTGACCATGCTCTCGGACATTTTCCCAACCGGGTATCACGGCGCTTTCAACGCAGGGGTCACGACGGGATCAACCGTGTATATCGCCGGAGGTGGACCTGTCGGCCTGGCATGCGCTGCATCAGCGCAGTTGCTTGGCGCGGCAGTCGTCATCGTCGGTGACATGAACAAGGACCGGCTTGCACAGGCACGCAGCTTCGGTTGTGAGACCATCGACCTTGCGCAAGATGCCGAACTGCCCGATATGATTGCGCAGATAGTCGGGGAGCCGGTGGTGGATGCGGCAGTTGACTGTGTCGGGTTCGAGGCGCGGGGGCACGGCGCGGGGGCGACAGAAGCTCCTGCGACGGTGCTCAATGATGTGATGAGTATCACACGCGCTGCAGGGCGAGTAGGTATTCCTGGTCTGTACGTGACCGGCGATCCAGGCGGCATCGACGAAAATGCGAAGATCGGTCAACTGGGTGTGCGCATCGGTCTGGGCTGGGCCAAGTCGCTTTCCTTCACGACCGGTCAGACGCCAGTCATGCGCTACCATCGCCAGTTGATGATGGCAATCCTTAACGACAAGATACAGATTGCTAAAGCGGTCAACGCCACAATCATTCCGCTCGAAGATGCGCCTCAAGGCTATGTCGACTTCGACAAAGGCGCTGCCAAAAAGTTCGTTTTGAACCCCCATGGCTTAATTCCTGCTTGAGGTTGCCTTTGACGAACGGGAACGAGAAGAGAAGAGACCGCGAACACTGTTGTTCGCGGTCTCTTTTTCCAATATTCCCGCATACTCCATATCGTTCAGAAGCGCTGTTATGAGGGCGCCTGTAGGTCCCTGAACGTCTGCTCTACCTCGGCTACGGTTTTCAGGCCGCTGAGATCCTCAGCGACATGCAGCAGCCTTTGAGCAGGCGTGGACGTAAGGGCGGTCCTTACCGAGGGTATGGCGGTGGGCGTCATACTCAGTTCGTCTACCCCCAATCCTACCAACACAGGAGCGATGCGCGCGTCGCTGGCGATCTCCCCGCACACGGCGACGGATTTCCCGGCGCGCCGCCCAGCCTCCGCGACCCGCTGGATCAGGCGCAGGACGGCGGGCTGCATGGAATTGTAGAGATACGAGACATCGGTGTTTGTGCGATCGGAGGCGACGGTGTACTGCAACAGGTCGTTGGCTCCGATACTGAAGAAGTCGGCCTCCTGCGCCAGTTCCGCCGCCATGATCGCGGCAGATGGCACCTCGACCATGATGCCGAGCGGGACGTGCACCGGGAGCGGGCTTCCCCGCTGCCGCAACCCTTCATACACACGCTCAAATATATTACGCGCCTGGCGTAGCTCCTCCACAGTAGCGATCATAGGGAACATAATATGCAGTTGCACATCCGTCTCGGCGGCAGCGAGCAGCAGGGCCGCCAGTTGCTGCGTGAGCAGCTCCTGGTGCGCAAGGTGGATACGGATTCCGCGCAGACCCAGAGCGGGATTGGCCTCCTCGCTCGGACCAAGCACGCTCGCCAGCGCAGGCAGCGGTTTGTCGGCGCCCGCGTCCAGCGTTCTCACGACAATCGGTCCGCTGGACTGTTCGGAATCGCCCTTGAAGGCGCGGAAGACGCGGGCGTAGCTCTGGCGCTGCTCATCCTCGTCCGGCAGGGTCTTAGCGGCGGCAAAGAGAAATTCGGTGCGCAGCAGGCCGATTCCTTCAGCGCCCCATTGGCGGGCAGCCTCCGCCTCCGCCTCGTTTGCTACGTTTGCCAGCAGGTGAATGCGGCGATCGTTGATTATTACCGGCGCACGCGCCTGCCAGGCGGCAAGCTTATTAGCGGCGAGTTGCCTCCGCTGCTCTTCGAGCCGCTGCGCCAGTTGGGCGCGCACCTCTGGCGGCGGGAGATGATAGAGAACTCCCCTGTCCGCATCTAAAGCGAGTTCGTCGCCGTTATGGATAACGCTTAGCGCATCCTCGCCCAGGCCAGCGAGCGCGGGAATGCCGAGCGCGCGCGCCAGGATAGCAGCGTGTGCGGTGGGTCCGCCGCGCGTGGTGCAGACGCCCAGCACGAGGTCGGGCCGGAGCTGCACAGTGTCCGACGGTGTGAGGTCGTGGGCAATCAGGATAACAGGCTGGCGCAGCACGCTGAGGTCCTGCGCCTCCTGACCGCGCAGGGAGCGTATGGCGCGGCTGACGACATCGCGGACGTCCGTGGCGCGTGCAGCCAGGAGCTCGTTGTCTAGTTGCTCCAGGGTGGCAGCCTGCTGCTCTCCCACGCGAGCCAGGGCGCTGGCGGCGTCGATATGTTGCTGCGCTATCAGTTGGAGCGCGGCGTCCTGCAAGGTTGGATCGCGCAACATGAGCGCCTGGGCATCGAAGATAGCCGACTCCGCCTGCCCGACGTTCTGCCGCACCCGCTGCGAGAGCGCTGCCAGCTCCTGCGCCGTAGCGCTCAGGGTCTTGCGCAGCAGCGCCTGCTCATCCGCCACCTGTTGTGCGGGAATGGTACGCAGCTGGACGTTGCTCAAAACGAGGCCGCCAGAGGCATAGAGCAGGGCCGGGCCAATGGCGACGCCCTTTGAGGTAGTGACGCCGCGCCACGTTCCGCGCTCAGTTCGAGTCGTGGGAGGCTGTGGCTCCTCTGTCGCCTTTGAGAGGGACGGAGATTGCCCCTCTGTCTCATAAAAATTCGCGCGCACAAGTTCGCTGAGGGCCACGATAGCCTCGTCCGCCTGCTCACCACTCGCGCGCAGAGTGATGGTATCGCCTTGCCGTGCACCAAGAGCCAGCACGCCCATGATGCTGATAGCATCCGTCTGCTTTCCGCGCGCCAGCACCTGCACGTGCGCCTGGAAGCGGTTCGCCGTCTGAACAAACAGTCCGGCAGGGCGCGCGTGCAGGCCTGCTGGATTGGTCAGCGTGAGTTGTGCTTCGCGCGTCTGTGTATCTGTCGCAGGAGGGGGCGCCTGTTCGGAAGGAGCGGGCTCGGATTGCTCCTCCAGGCTGATAGGTTTGAGCTGTCGCAGTTGCTCCACGCGCGCCGTCCCCTCTGCTGCGCGCTGTACGCCGGCGAGCGGACGTCCAAGGGAGGCTTCGAGTGCCGCCGCCACCGCACCCTCAACGAGCGGTGCATAGCTTAGCACGGTATGGGTGCGCTGCTCGTCGGTCAGCATCTCCAGTGACATCTCGGCGGAGAGAATGGCGCTTCCCAGATCGAGCAGCACCAGCACACCATCGGGTCCATCCACGGATTCTATAGCCGCGAGGATCTTATCAGCAGAGGTTCCAAGTACATCTTCGGCAGCGCCGCCAGCCGCAGCAAGAGGAGCCTTCCCCTGTGTCATCTGTCCGACAAGCTCGACCACTCCTTCAGCCAGGCGGGCGCTATGAGAAACAATGACCAGACCGACAGTCATGAAAGGTTTCCTCTCTGCTACAAGAAACAAGACGCCAGATTACTTTGCATTGGCGCTAACCTCGGCGAGGCTGCGCAGTATGAACCAGCTCGAGGTCGCGCCAGGGTCCTGATGTCCTACGCTGCGTTCCCCTAGATAGCTGGCGCGTCCCTTCGTGGCAAGCATAGGAATCGTCGCCTTCACGCCCTCTTCGGCGGCAGCGGTGGCGCGCGCGGTCAGATCCGCCACGGACACCCCCTCACTGAGCGCCTGTTTAGCCGCATCAAGGGCGGGTGTAAGGGCATCGACCATCGTTTTTTCGCCCGTGTGTGCCTTGCCACGCGCAACGATGCCGCCCAGAAAGGCCGTCAGCAGCGCGACAATATCGGCAGAGGTCAGTTCCTGTTTGTTCGCGATCGCCGCGCTCGCGCGCAGAAAGGCAGTACCATACAGAGGGCCGCTGGCGCCACCGACGGTCGATACCAGCGTCGTGCCCACCGTTTTCAACTGCGCCGAGGCATCCATCGCCGCCATCGCCGGAAATTTAGCACGCACCGCCTGAAAACCGCGATCCATGTTGACACCGTGATCGGCATCACCGATAGGAGAGTCGAGCTGTGTGAGATAGGCGGCATTCTCGTGAAGCACGTCCGCTACACGCTCCAGCCAGTGCAGGACATCCTCGTTCGTCATAAAACAATCCTATTCTTTCGATCGAAAAAATATTTGCCCCGTCTTTTAGAAAGGGGGAGCGGCTCGATGCATCGAGTCTCGCCCCCTCAAGTCCTATCCTACTAAAGAAACGGGGTCTCTACAGGGACTACATTCCCCAGCGCAGCGCGGGTGTGTGCACCGGGGCATCCCAATATTTTACAATCTCATCGTCAAGACGGACAAGGGTAATAGATGCACCAGCCATATCCAGGGAGGTGATATAGTTTCCGACCAGCGAGCGAGCGATGGTGATATTCTTGCCACCCAGGATGCGGTGCAGGGCATCGAAGACGATGTACAGCTCGATCAGCGGCGTGCCACCCATACCGTTGACCATAGCCAGCACCTGCTCGCCGGATTTGAGGCCCAGGTCTTCGACGATGGGAGCTGTGAGCATCTCGGTGATGTCGGCGGCGGGCGCCAGCTTCACGCGACGGCGACCCGGCTCACCATGAATGCCGATGCCGATCTCCATCTCGTCCTCAGCCAGATCGAAATTGGGCTTCCCCGCAGCCGGGACAGTCCCGGAAGTAAGCGCCATGCCCATGCTGCGTCCCTGCTCGTTCACTTTGCGCGCCAGGGCCTCGACGACGTTGAGCGGCGCACCCGTCTCGGCCAGGGCACCGACAATCTTTTCGAGCAGCACGGTCACGCCTACGCCGCGACGCCCCGCTGTATACAGGCTATCCTGTACAGCAACGTCATCGTTGGTCACCACACTGGCGACATCGATGCCATCGGCGGCAGCCAGTTCCGCCGCCATCTCGAAGTTCAACACGTCGCCCGTGTAGTTCTTGACGATATGCAGCACGCCAGTGCCGCCATCGACGGCGCGCGTCGCGGCCAGCATCTGATCGGGGACAGGTGAGGTAAATACGGCACCGGGGCAGGCCGCGTCGAGCATACCGAAGCCGACGTAGCCACCGTGCATCGGCTCATGACCGCTTCCTCCACCGGAGATCACGCCCACTTTCCCGCGCACCGGCGCATCCTTGCGGACAACTATCTGCTGCTCTATATCAACGCGGATCAGGTCCGAATGCGCGGCAAGCATGCCGGCGAGGGATTCTTTCACGACATCTTCTGGTCGATTGATCAACTTCTTCATAACGTCACCTTTCGTACGAGTTATCTATCAGGTAGGATCGCCTCCTACCCCAACATTTCCCGGAAACCCTGTGAAAGGACAACTGTAACTCTTCAGTAGGGATGGGGCTTGCCCCCATCCGTATCCCCAGAACGCGGCTCGCGCCGCTTACCGTATCTGGGACGCCTGCACACCGACCTTTTCGGCTGCCATCTGATCTTCTACAACACTACGATACGACTCCACCAGGGCCTGCCGCTGAGCAGGAGTCCAGTTGAGCTCCCCGGCCATGATCGCGGCAACCTCGTCGACGACATCCAGACCACGACGCTTGTCCTCAAGGACGATCGAGGTGCGGTGCGTCAGAATATCGGACGGCGTCATCGCCATTTCATATCGGCAGGCATAGAGTACCTCCGCCTTGATGTAGGAAAGATCAGCGATGAGCTGCTCCTTCAGGGAGGCATCCTCCTCGATCATCTCCAGGAGAACCAGCGCGGAGGTACCGTAACAGTCCCCCAGGTGCTCGATGATCGCGGTAGAGAGTCCCAGCGCGGCCCCCTTCTTCTTCAGTTGGCGACTGGCAACCGGCCAGCCCGCGCTCCCCTGCAAGGGCAGAGACTGAGTCGGATGAACCGGCTTCGTCCCATCGCGCTTGCTGAGCACATCGACGGTATCCTGTGCCATGCGCCGGTAGGTTGTTAACTTTCCGCCCGTGATGGAGACCAGGCCAGAAGTGCTCTCGATCACAGCGTGCGTGCGCGACAGCTTGGCGGTCGAACGGTTCTTGTTACGCGGCTTCACGAGAGGACGATAGCCCGAGTAGGTGCTAACGATATCATCCTCTGTCAGGTTTACATTGAGATAGCGATTTAGATACTTTAACAGGTAGGTGACATCCGCCTTCGTAACAACCGGATGATCGAGATTGCCGGACCCGGTGTCGGTGGTGCCGTAGATCACGCGCGACTTCCAGGGGACGATAAAGAGAATGCGCTTGTCTTCCGTCTCCGGCAGCACGATCGCCGAGTCGCCGATATTCAGGTCCTCGCGTCTCAGCACCAGGTGTACGCCCTTGCTCGGCTCAATCTGGATCTGCGATTCGGTGCCGGTCAGCGAATCGACCTGCTCGGTATAGACACCGGTGGCATTCACGATATGGCGCGCATGAATAGTCACCTCCCGATCACCCAGGCGATCGTGGACGCGGGCGCCGTAGACCTTCCTATTGTCCGTCAGAAAAGATGTGACCTCGCTGTAATTGGCGATGGTCGCGCCGTATTGCGAGGCGGTACGGATAAGCGCCAGGGTAAAGCGAGCGTCATCGGTCTGTCCATCGTAGTAGACAAAACCCTCTTTCAATCCCTCCTGAACAAGCTTCGGAGCGAGCTGCAAGACTTTGTCCCGGCTCAGATGGCGATGGCGATGGATATTGCGTCTGCCTGCCAGGCTATCGTAGAACCAGAGGCCGATATCGAGCAGTATGTTTAAGCCGACGCCGCCAGGCGTGGTAAAGGGCATACCAACAGGATGACGGTCGCCCTCATAGATAGGCAGGATAAAGCCCAATGGATGCACCAGGTAGGGTGCGTTTTGCAGCATCAAGCCGCGCTCGACCAGGGCCTCGTGCACCAGGACGAAGTCAAATTCGGGCAGGTAGCGGATACCACCATGTGCCAGTTTGGTTGATTTGCTGCTCGTCCCACTCGCGAAGTCCGTCTTCTCAACAAGAGCAACCCGGTACCCACGGGTAACAGCGTCAAGGGCAACCCCGGCGCCTGTAACGCCGCCGCCGATGACAAGAACATCGAACTGTCCATTCTCCAGTTCTGTAAGATTCTGCGTACGCGCAGTCGATGATAATGTTTGCATAGTATTTGCGAAAACACGAAGCGTGTAAGAATGCTATGCTGATCTACATACCTCTTCTCACCGCTCCGTATCTTCGTCCTTTCATGCGTTGAGCTAATAAGCTAAAGCATACTAGACAGCAGGTTCACGTACAGCTTCACCCTTCGTCTCGGCACCGCCAGACTTCATGAGCCCTTTTGCAGCTATAACCTTCCCGATTGTGAAGTCGTAGATAAAGGCTCCAACAACTCCACCCAGGAGCGGTGCGACAATAGGAATCCAGAAGTAGTAATTGTTGACAGAAAGGCTAGCGCCGCCACTGACGATAGCGACCCAGAGACGTGGACCGAAGTCACGGGCGGGATTGATGGCATATCCGCTATTGGCGCCAAAAGATGCGCCAATTGCAACGATCAAAAAGCCAATGATCAGCGGGTTCAGGTTTCCCTGTACAGGCTGGTTGCGTCCATCGGTGATAGCAAAGATCAGGCCAACCAGGAGGGCGGTGCCGATAAACTCATCACCAAAGGCTCCAAACGTGCCGACAAAGGACTTCGGATAGGTGTAGAACACGTAGCCGACGCCATGGACGGGATCAGCAATATTATTCGTACCTATTGCAGCGTCAATCGCGCCCTTGTAGACGAAGTAAAGGATGGCGGCGGCAACGAAAGCGCCGAGGACCTGCGCGGCCCAGTAGGGAAGAACCTTGTTCCAGGGACATTTGCCACGTACGGCGAGACCTAATGTGACAGCAGGATTGAGATGAGCTCCACTGATCGCACCTGTTACGTAGATACCGAGCATAACGGCCAGACCCCACCCCAGGATGATCACAATCCATTGATTCGCGAATGGGGTTGCAGCATTCGGAGGCACTGGGCCATTCAGTTTCGTAAACAGTCCAAAGACGGCTACACAGCCATCACCAAAGAGGATGAGGACCATCGTGCCGAAAAATTCTCCGATGCACTCACCCAGTGTGCCGGCAAGCGGCGACGTTGCTCCTACAGCTCGACTAGCCATAGATACTTACTCCATTTCTGTAGTTGAGGTGAACAATGTCAACCATCAACAGATCGAAAGAAACAAATGATTCAACGAAAAACAGCCTACTCATGACAAGGGATAGGGATGCAGATGCCCGCATCCCTACCGCGTGCTACCTATGCCTGCTCCCAGCCCAAAGAACGTTCGACGGCGCGCTTCCAGCCAGCATAGAGGGAATCGCGCTGGCCCTTGCTCATCTGCGGCTCGAAGGTACGATCGACGGCCCAATGCTCGGTGAGTTCCTGCTCGCTGCTCCAGAAGCCGACGGCCAGGCCCGCGAGGTAAGCAGCGCCGAGCGCAGTGGTCTCGGCGACCTTCGGACGCTGGACCGGTACGCCAAGAATATCGGCCTGGAACTGCATGAGTAGATTATTGGCGACGGCACCACCATCGACGCGTAACGTCTTGAGATCTGCTCCACTGTCAGCAAGCATTGCTTCAAGGACATCGCGTGTCTGGTAACACATCGATTCCAGCGTTGCACGCGCGATATGGGCGATGGTCGAGCCACGGGTGAGTCCGACGATCGTGCCACGTGCACGGCCATCCCAGTAGGGAGCACCCAGGCCGACGAAGGCCGGCACCAGGTAGACGCCACCATTGTCGGGCACCTCGCTGGCGAGTGCCTCGACATCAGCACTGGTCTTGATCGCCCGCAATCCGTCGCGCAGCCATTGGACAGCCGCGCCGGTTACGAAGATACTGCCTTCCAGTGCATAGGTGATCTCCGGCTTCGCGGGATCGCCCAGGCCCCAGGCGATGGTCGTGAGGAGTCCGTTCTGCGAAGGCACGCCCTTTGTCCCGGTGTTAATCAGCATGAAACAGCCGGTGCCATAGGTGTTCTTCGCCATACCAACTTCGTAGCAGACCTGGCCGAAGGTCGCGGCCTGCTGGTCGCCGGCGACGCCTGCCATAGGGATGGGTCCGCCGAAAAACTCCGCGTCCGTCTCGCCGAAGATGCCGCTAGACGGCAGGACAGTGGGGAGCATCGAATGAGGCACACCCAGTTCGTTGAGGATAACATCATCCCATTTGCCCTCATAAATGTTGAACATGAGGGTGCGCGACGCGTTGGTGTAGTCGGTAACATGGACGCGGCCCTTGGAGAGGCGCCACATCAAGAAGGTATCGACGTTGCCGAAGAGCAGCTCGCCGCGATCGGCCTTCTCGCGCGCGCCGGGGACGTTATCGAGGATCCATTTGACCTTCGTGCCCGAGAAATACGCGTCCGTCACCAGACCTGTACGCGCGCGAATCTCTTTGTCAAACCCCTTGGCCGTCAACTCTTCACAGATAGGAACGGTCAGACGGCTCTGCCAGACGATCGCGTTGAATACGGGTTTACCGGTCGCCTTCTCCCAGACGAGCGCCGTCTCACGCTGATTGGTGATGCCGATCGCCGCGATGTCGGAGGCCGACGCTCCAGCCTTCTTCATCGCTTCCCGACCCACATTCAACTGGCTCGACCAGATCGCCTCTGGATCGTGTTCAACCAGGCCCGGTGCCGGGTAGATCTGGGGAAACTCCTGCTGTGCTACGCTGACAATCGCTCCATCATGATCGAAGACGATCGCGCGCGAACTGGTCGTGCCCTGGTCCAGAGCAAGCACATACTTTGCCATAATTAGCCCTCTTTCTGCTGGGCGCTTCATGCTGCGCCCGCACTAAACAACAACGTACCGCATTAAGACAGGCACCAATGCCCGCCGAAAAAGAGAGAAGTACACATCTATAGAAGCCTGTGTGGAGATCCACACAGAAAGAGCTATTCTTTACTTAGAATTTGACCGCCTGATTTACGTTGACCAGAGCTCCTGTCGCATGACAGTGACGGCCTGGGCACCTGCATGTAAAATCGTTTCCACATGCTGCGCCGTTGAGACCAGTCCTGAGCCTATGAACGGCAGCGGTAATGATTTGAGCAGGTCTGGGGGCAGAGCGGGAATGACGAGCGCCGGTGAAATATCTAGCAAGTCGATATATGCACTATCGACCGACTCCAGCGCGGTCTCCAGCCCGGTCGAGTCTACAGCGAAAATACGTTGTATCGTCTCCAGACCAAAACTTTTGCCCAGTGACAAGATCTTCGCGTGATTGGACACAATACCTTCGATGTGCAAACGCTTCGCTAGATAGGGCAGACCAGCAGAGTCCGGGTAGATGCCATCCATCTGGTCAACATTGACGTAGATAGAGTAACCACGCCGATGCGCGCTGTCCAACAGGCCGACAAGATCGAAGAGATTGCAGTGTCGCAACATAATGGTCTGATAGCGCGTGTGTTCGAACACCTGTAAAAATTGCACACGGTTCTCTACCACCGGTATCACCTTATCGTGCAGTTCGTGTCCTGTCGCGGACCTGTAGGATTTCGTCAATGTACTCTGCCCCTTTTGCTCTATTATAGAGAATATAAAAAAGCCCTAAGCCACCTCGGGATGGCTCAGGACTTTTCATATCACTGTCCCTAGCACAGACGGAGTTGTTTCCTTACAGAAATCTTGGGTGTATCATCACGTAGAAAGATATGAGCTTTTCACTCCTTTGTGTAATATACTCAATGAGGTGGAACTTTTGTCAACACCTATGTTTCCAGTTCCTGACTATACAAGAGCATGGAGTTAGCATATAATGATGATACTCTACCTTCGTACTTTTGTCAAGGGTCGATGCTTAATTGTTGGGTGCCTCGTTATCACAAAGTAGTCACACTGGTATAACTATATGATCAAACAAGAATTCCTGCGCCTGGCCCGCATGTACCCGGTGGCGGCAGCGATCAAATCTACTGACGATATGGCCGTCGCGCTCTCATCCGATGCGGTCCTTCTATTTATACTGAAAGGGGATGCCTTTCAACTTTCATCATTTATCGCCCAGGCCCACAGGCGCGGCAAGGGCGTGGTAGTGCATGTCGATCTTGTAAGCGGGATTGGAAAGGATCGTCCGGGGATACAATTTTTGCGGCAGATGGGCGTAGATGCCATTATTACCAGCCGCTCTCACCTGATCGCGGCTGGCCGTGCGGAGGGCCTGACGACTATTCAACGCCTTCTTCTCGTGGACGATGGGGCGTTGGAGACCGGCGCAAAGACGATCGCGCGCGCACTCCCCGATATCGTTGAGGTCCTGCCCGGCATCATCTTTCCCGAGGTCGCCGGCAAGCTTGTACAGGTTCTCACCGGCCCCTTTATCGCCGGCGGCTTTATCCGCACGGCTGCGGACGTGACGCGCATCCAGTCCGCCGGCGTCATTTTGAGCAGTAGCAGCACGCATACGCTCTGGAAGCGCGATGTCTGGCGCTGATTTTTTGAGACGTGACCGCGCTAAACGTGTCGCTTGAACTGGCGATAGCGACTGATCAGCGTATTTGTTGAGCTATCGTGCGCGAGCTTCGGCTCCTCCGCATTCTGCAGTTCAGGAATGATGCGCGTCGCAAGCACCTTGCCGAGCTCGACGCCCCACTGGTCGAACGAGTTGATGTTCCAGATGCTTCCTTGCACGAAAACCTTATGTTCGTAGAGCGCGATCAACCTGCCCAACACCTCCGGCGTGAGCTTCTCGACGAGAATGGTGTTGGTGGGATGGTTCCCCTCAAAGGTGCGATGCGGCACCTGGAAGGCGGGAACACCGTCCGCTGCAACCTCCTCGGCTGTCTTGCCGAACGCCAGGGCCTCCGTCTGCGCGAAGAAGTTCGCCATCAGCAGATCGTGGTGAGGTCCGACCGGATTCAGTGACTGGCTGAAGCCGATGAAGTCGCAGGGGATCAGCTTCGTCCCCTGGTGAATGAGCTGGTAGAAGGCGTGCTGGCCGTTGGTGCCCGGCTGCCCCCAGATAACGGGTCCGGTCTGATAGTCGACGGTGTTGCCTTCGAGATCGACATGTTTGCCGTTGCTCTCCATGTCGAGCTGCTGCAGATAGGCGGGCAGGCGTTCAAGATATTGGTCGTACGGCAGGACCGCCACGGTCTCGGCGTCGAAGAAGTTGTTGTACCAGATGCCGATCAGGCCCAGCAGCACCGGCAGATTGCGCTCGAAGGGAGCCGTGCGGAAGTGCTCATCCATGGCATGGAAGCCCGCGAGCATCTCGCGGAACTGTTCGGGACCAATGGCGATCATGAGCGAGAGGCCGATGGCCGAGTCGTAGGAATAGCGACCGCCGACCCAGTCCCAGAACTCGAACATGTTGGCCGTATCGATGCCGAACTTCTCTACTTCTTTAGTGTTGGTCGAGACGGCGACGAAATGTTTGGCGACCGCTTCCACGCTTCCCAGCGCATTTACGCACCACGCTCTGGCCGAGCGCGCATTCGTCAATGTCTCCAACGTTGTGAAGGTCTTCGAGGAGACGATAAAGAGCGTCTCAGCCGGATCGAGGTCGAGTGTGGCCTCCACGAAATCGGTGCCATCGATATTGGAGACGAAGCGGCAGGTCAGGTTGCGATCGCTGTAGTGCCGCAGCGCATCGTAGGCCATGTGGGGGCCAAGGTCCGACCCGCCGATGCCGATATTGACGATGTTGCGGATGCGCTTGCCGGTGTAGCCCTTCCACTCGCCACTGCGCACGCGGTTCGAGAAGTTCGCCATCCTATCCAGCACCGCGTGCACCTGCGGCACCACATCCTCGCCGTCAACCACGATCGACTCGTCGCGAGGAGCACGCAAGGCTACGTGGAGCACGGCGCGCTGCTCGGTAATATTGATCTTGTCGCCGCGAAACATAGCGTCGATGCGCCCGCGCAGGCCAGCTGACTCAGCCAGTTGCAGCAACAGGCGCAGCGTCTCGTCGGTGATGCGATTCTTCGAATAGTCCAGATAAATACCAACCGCGTCCAGGGTGAAACGTTCGCCGCGCCTGGGGTCGTCGTTGAAGAGCTGGCGCAGATGCAGAGTTCGCACCTGCTGAAAATGCTCATTGAGCGCCTGCCAGGCCGGACGTTGTGTGAGCGATGGTGAGGTCGTAGCCATACTTGATTTCCGCCTTTCGCAATGTATTCAAATCAATGGTGGGAGTGCGGCATCAGAGTCAAGGGATTATGTAACTCCTCCCACATTATACACGCTCCGGTGGGAGGATTTGTTGCCTCCCTATTATGGATGGCACCCCTCTTCGCCGCACAATTCATCGCCAGCGGCCTGCGAAAAGACTTCCCAGAGGATCATTGACACACCATGTGTTTTATTGCGGGTCCCCGGTCCAGAGGCCAGACTCGCCGGTGCGCTGTCCATTCTGGTTCTGCACATAAAAGCTTCCAGCTAGAGAGCCACCTATCTTTATCTCTCCATCAAAGACAAAAGTCGCATTACCAGAGTAGGCGGTTAAGGTGAAATGGATGTGCTCGGATGTATCGATGGTACCAGTAAAGGGACTGGCGATGCCAAGGCCCTGGAAAAAGCCGCGAATACTGTTGTGATTCTGCTCGATATTGGAGAGCTGCATATTCGTCTTGTCGTTATTAGACATATCGACAATTGTGCCATTATACACCCTTGCCAGCGTAGGATAAGGAGAGTTTGAAGAAAACGACGCAGTAGGCGAACTCGCGGCAGAGCCTGTTGCAAGCCCTGTATGGGTCGCAAGCGATGGAAGCCCGGTAGAAGTGTTTGGCGCACGGTGATTGACGGAAGAGAAATACATGACGCCTCCCGCCAGCAGGGCAACGATCAATAGTGACGCCACCAGCAGGGTTAACCCCTTTCTTTCCCTCACAACAGGGATTACCTCGTTTTCTTCTATAAAAGTGGTCGTGATCTCTTCCAGCGGGCGTACGCGCGTATGCACAGCACTGGAAGAGCTTAGCAGACTGATCTCGGATGCAAGGGCCTGGTCCTCGTTTGCATGCGTTTTGATCTCTTGCCAGAATTGTTCGACGCTTTCAAAACGCTCCTCGCTCTGCAAGCTCATCGCCCGCTGAATGGCATCGGAGACCTCCTGCGGAATATTCGGTACCAGTTCGACGACAGGTTTTAAGGGATCAACTTTACCGCCGACGGTGAGACGAACAAGGGCATCGACGGGGACCCTGCCGGTGAGCAATGTATACAGCGTCGCACCCAGTCCGTAGATGTCGGTGGCAGGAGTGGTTCCGGTGCCATACTGCTCAGGGGCCGCATAGCCAGGCGAACCATGACGCACCACAGTAGTAGTGCTATTGGGTATATACTCTTTAGCGATACTGAAATCTACCAGGGCCGCCTCGTCTCCTCCCATAGGCACAATAATATTCGCAGGCTTGATATCGCGATGTACAATAGGTGGATCCTGTTGGTGCAGATAGCTCACAGCGGCAACAATCGGGTCCATCAGCGCCAGCGTCAGGGAGAGCGAAAACTGCCTCTCGGGCTGCTCATCGCGCAGGATCTCCAGGTTAGGCCCATCGACGTAACGCATAAGGATATAGACGCGCTTCAGCTTCTGATGCTCAAATACGCGGTAGACCTGGGGCAGGGCGGGATGATCAAGCTTCTTCAATACTTCCCACTCAAAAATAAAGCGTTCACGCTCCCGCTTCCCAGGGTCGATGACCTCTTTCAGCGCAAATACGCGCTGCCTGCTGCCACGCTCTCTGACGCGGTAGACGGCGCTGAAACCACCTCTGCCCAGAAGGCTTTCTACCACATAGCTTTTTTTCTCAGAGTCGCGTACGATATAGCCTTTCGGCAGCGTCATCTGTTGTTTTTCTTGCAGCACACTTCTCCCCATAGGTTGTTATAGACAAAACACAAAGAACATTATAGACCATCATGTTCTTAATACACAAGCTAAAGCACGGATACTTCAATAAATTAGACTAAAAAGCAAGCCTTTCTCTGAAATAGAGTGTATAATAGAGATGTGTCTATCTACTCACAAATTTCGTGTAGGAATGGAAGGCCGATACAATCATTCGTAATGGAGGGTATGTAAAAATGAATCTGAAGCCGTTGATTGCCCATCGCACCCGTTACTTAATCCTTGCTCTTGGTTCCATAATTTCTCTCATACCATTTGCATTCCAGGCCCCCATCGCTAGCGCCGCGAGTCCATCATTTGTGCGTATCATCCATGCATCGCCAGATATTGGCACCGCCGATGTCTTTGTAGATGGGAAACATCTACTCAGCAATTTCCAATTTGGCACAGTGACAGGCTATGTGTCGATAGCGCCGGGGCCGCATCTGGTGAAAGTTGGACTGATCGGGAAAGGACCAAACGCAGCCATCATCACGCAGACCCTCACCGTTAACTCGGGAGATGTCTATACGGTTGCTGCACTTGGAACGCAGGCGCTGGGTTTCAAGCTGATAGCCTTCAACGACAACAACCTGGTCCAGGAGGGCAAAGCCAAGCTACGCGTCTACAATCTCTCGCCCGATACCGATCTGAACAGTGTATCGTCGAACAACAATACACTGTGCGGCGCGTTGTCGTATCAGGATGCCAGCGTGTATGTCCCGCTGCAGGCCGGAGCTTACAACCTGGCGATCAATACCGCGCAGGAGAAGGCGCCGGTTCCGTTCTCGGCCACGCTCGATCAGAACACTGTTACCAGCATCTTTGCCATTGGTCTGGCCAAGGGAACGCCAAAGCTGCAATTCATCTCAAGCAAAGTCAGCGCCCTTCCCGGTATGCCAGGAACAGGGAGCGATCCCAACGCGCCCGATCCCCAGGCGCCACAGGTACAGCCGTTCTTGTTAGTAGGCGTTCTCGCCCTCTGTGCGCTGATCGCTACCGGTGTTGTCTTTGGGAGACGCGCAAAAGCACGCCGGACATGAAACTACACTCGTTAGCATAAGTTCATAAGGATCAGCCTTTCATCTATCCACCGCACCTGCACAGCTCAGAAGCCTGTGCAGGTGCGGCGGATAGATTTCAGGATCATTATCCCCCTCTCACTTTCTGCGTTGCAACCAGCGCCATACCACTGCGGCGCCCAGTACCAGCGCGCCAATACTCGCGAGCAGCGGTACGCGCGCTGTAACCCCGGCTGGCAGGCGCTTGCTGAAGGGAATTACCTCTTCCGTCTCACCAGGGGTCTGTCCACTTCCACTTTCACGGAGCGCCAACTGGATTACCTGCGCCAGATGCAGTGGGTTGCGGTCGGTGGTCTGCGTGATCTGCTCGCGACAACTGAAGCCATCAGTGATGATCAGCGTCTCTTCGCTGGCGCCACGCACAGCGGGCAGCAGAACGCGCTCGCCACTTTTGATAGATACATCGTAATGATCCTTATCGAAACCGAAGGCACCCGCCATACCACAGCAGCCAGAGTCAAGGAGCTGGTAATCGAGGTCCAGCTTTTTGAGCACCGCCTCCTCGCTGGTCATGCGCATAATGGCCCTGTGGTGACAGTGCCCATGCACGACCGCTTTGCGCTGCAGCCTGGGTGGCTGATAGTTCTCTACCTTCTTTTCCAGGAACTCGCTTAGCAGAAACGCCTGCTTTTGCAGCCGCCGGGCGTCCTCATCGTGTGGAAAGAGATTGACGAGTTCGTCGCGGAATACAGCAACGCAGCTCGGCTCCAGGCCAACAATCGGAATACCAGCCAGGATCTGCGGGCGCAGGGTATCCAGAATCTGGCGCAGCAGGCGCTTCGCCGTCGTGAGCATACCATGATCATAGAGCGGGCGTCCGCAGCAGAGAGATTGTTCGGGGACCAGGACGTGATAGCCGATGGACTCAAGTACCTCGACGGCGGCGATGGCCGTTTCAGGATGGAAGTAGTTGTTGAAGGTGTCGGGCCACAATAGCACCTCGGGTCCATCCAGATTACGAGACGTATGTTGACGAAACCATGCTTTGAAGGTGCGGGTGGCAAAGACAGGCATGCGACGCTGCGGAGCTATGCCTATAATGGTCTTCGCGAGATCGCTCAAAATGGGCGCGTGCGTGAAGAAATTCGCCACGGCGGGCGCGAGGGAGGCGAGCCTGGCCCACCAGTAAATCAGACCCATCGTGTAAGAGCTCATGGGTCGTAGACGACCCTGGTAGTAGTGCGAGAGAAACTCGGACTTGTAGGTCGCAATATCGACGTTGACGGGACAGTCGCCTTTGCAGCCCTTACAAGCAAAGCACAGATCCAGCGTCTCCTTCACGTGCTCATCGCGCCAGCTATCCTGCAGCACCTCGCCTTGCAGCATCTCGAACAGCGCATGGGCACGCCCGCGCGTCGTGTGCTCTTCCTCGCGCGTCACCATAAAGCTGGGACACATCGTGCCGCCCTCCGTCCTGCGACACCTGCCGACGCCGACGCAGCGCAACGTAGCATTCGCTAAACTGCCCTGATCGTCTGGAAACTGGAAATGCGTCTTCAGTTGTGCAGGGTTATAGTTTAATCCCAGGCGCAGATTTTCGTCCATGCGATACGGCGCCACGACCTTGCCGGGGTTCATCTTCCAGTCCGGGTCCCAAATAGCCTTGAACTCATTGAACGCCTGTACCAGTTCCGACCCGAACATTTTGGGGAGCAGTTCCGCGCGCGACTGCCCATCGCCGTGCTCGCCCGCCAGCGACCCGCCGTAGCCAACGACGATATCCGCAGCCTCTTCGATAAACGAGCGATATTTCTTGATCCCATCGCGCGTCGTCAGATCAAAATTGATGCGTGTGTGCACGCAACCCTGTCCGAAGTGGCCGTAGAGCGCGGAGGTGTAGTCGTACTTTGCGAGCAACTTATGAAGATCGCGCAGGTAGCCGCCCAGCTTCTCAGGAGGAACGGCGGCATCCTCCCAACCCTCCCAGTACGGGGGCTCGCCGGGGATGGCGACCGTCGCGCCCAGTGCTGATTCGCGCACCAGCCAGATCTTCGCCGCCTCTACAGGATTATCGAAGAGCCTCATAGAAGAGATATATTCTTTGCCTCTGAGCGCCTCCATCAGAGCACGGGCGGCATCGTTCGCCTCCTGTCTGGTCGCACCACCAAACTCGGCCAGGAGCCAGCCGCCGCCTTCTGGCAGGAGGGCGATCTCCGCCATATTGAGCTTCTTCTTGCGCATATTCTCGACCAGGCGCAGATCGAAGCCTTCCAGACCGATCGGCTTATACTCCATGATCAGCGGCACGTAATCGGCGGCGATATGCGCATCTGGGAAGCCGATCACCAGGAGGGAACGCGCGGGCGGACTCTCCACCAGGCGCACTGTGGCCTCCAGGGTCGTCGCGCAGGTGCCTTCCGTACCGACAAGCGCGCGGGCAACGTGAAAGCCATTCTCCGGCAACAATTGATCCAGGTTATAGCCAGAGACGCGGCGTGGCAGCTTCGGATAGCGCTGGCGAACAAGATCTGCGTAGCGATCGCGCAATGCTTTGAGTCCCGCGTAGATCTCGCCGCGCCGACCGCCCTCCTGAATGATCCGCTCGATTTCTTCATCGCTGGTCGCACCAACACGCATACGCACGCCATCGTACGTCAAAATATCCATTTCCTCCATATTGTCGACCATCATCCCCGACATCACCGAATGGGTGCCGCAGGAATTGTTTCCGATCATTCCGCCTAACGTGCACCAGGCATGCGTCGCGGGATCTGGTCCAAACGTGAGGTGATGGCGCTCAGCCGCGTTGCGCAGATGGTCAAGAATAAGCCCCGGCTGCACGCGCGCCAGCCTGCGCCCGGCGTCAATCTCGATAATGTCGTGCATATACTTAGACATATCTATCACGACCGCGACGTTACAACATTGTCCGGCCAGGCTCGTCCCGCCTCCGCGCGGCAGGAGCGGTGCTCCATATTGATGACATGCTGCAACCGTTTGTACCACATCCTCGCTATCTCGCGGAATGACGACTCCGATCGGTGTCTGACGATAATTAGACCCATCGGTGGCGTAGAGCGCCCGACTGCCATCGTCGAAGCGCACTTCGCCGCTCACCCTGGCCTGCAAATCGCGCACCAACGCCTCTTCGTCTACATGTACAGCGCGCTCCTGGCTCATCCGAGATCTTACTGGAATGCTACGCTTCATCGGCATAGTTTCTCGGCCCATTTTCGTCTCTCCTTGGATACGCTATCGCACTGAATAATCCTGCATGTAGTATACCTCTTTTTATGTACATACAGCCCTGTCAACGTCCGTATGATTCATTCAGGGGTAGGGACCACGTTTACGGCGTCCAAGATTTATCATGTTCCTCCCCGTTGAGGATACACGTTGCAACCGTTCAATTAAATGTTGACAGAGCAATACTGCCTGTGAAAATAGCGTTTCAGGAATGTCGCGGCCCGAAATACTGTGTATGATGAAGTGGCCTGGATGCGGCTCACATAGGAGGGTGGTGCTGGTAGTGCGCTGTCAAACGTCATAGGAACTCTGGCATTCTTCATCCTCAATGGGGAGGAACATGATAAATCACGGACCAGCTTCCAGCCATCGGTGACAATTAAATTAAAAAACGACTTGTCAAGGCAGGGAAAAAAGAAGAGAATCCATTCAAGAACAACAATCTCCATCAGAAAGGATTCTCTTCTATGCCAAAGCA
>DAOTTD010000032.1:0-2616 GCA_034438015.1 Ktedonobacteraceae bacterium
ATGAAGGTTCCTGCTTACCTGGATTTCTTCGCCAGCCTGTATGGGATGTCTTCCGCTGAACGAAGCAGGCGTATCGATGAACTGGTGGAGTTTTTCGACCTCTCGGCGCACCGCCATGAAAAGATGGCAGGGTTCTCCAAGGGTATGAAGCAGAAAGTGGCTCTTGCCCGCGCCTTGATCCACGAGCCACCGGTCCTCTTTCTTGATGAGCCAACTTCCGGGCTTGATCCGCTGGCAGCACGAGCCGTGCGCGACTTGATTCTCCGGCTCAAGCACTCGAGCAGGAGCATTATTCTCTGTACGCACGATCTCGATGAGGCCGAACGATTGGCAGACCAGGTAGCCATTCTGCGACAAGGGCGACTCGTGGCATGTGATACTCCTGCTGTACTCCGCAGGCAAGCTACCGGTGAGACAAAGGTGCAGATGGAGCTGGTGGTTGGGCTTTCATCGGCCCTGGAACGTCTGCACATGATCAGTGGCATACAGACACCGCGCTTCATCCAAAGTGAGACGCCTGTCGAACCTGCTCAAGCGAGCATGCATGGGAATGCACACGCCATGGGGCAGGATGCGCCGGTGATGTTAGAATACTATACGGCTCAACCGAAGAGCGTGAATCCTCAAGCCGTGTCACAATTGGTAGGGGTTGGTGCGCAAATCATCTCAGTGACCTGCGAGACACGAACGCTGGAAGATGTCTATGCGTCAGCAATGGGGACCGGCAGTGCAGGATATATGGATAATGGAACGTTATGAGACGAGGCGAGGGTCACTTCACTCTTTCAACAGGAGAAGGAAAACATGATGGTAGATACACAGAATACGATGAGGCGTGTCGCCTCTAAGAAGGCCGCTACGTTCAGCGCCCTCTGGTTGATTGCGCGGCGTCAGATGCTCGAAGCGATACGCGACCGGTCAACATTGACCACCGCAGGCTTTTTGCTGGTGTTGCAGACAGTACTGGTACTGGTCGCTCTTGAGCCTGCCATGGGCGATCACTCTGCTCAGGGGTTGAGGAATGCAGGCTTCATGATGGCATTCTACCTGTTAGTGGTAGGACTCATGCCCTCCGCGATTGCCATTGGCATTGCGTCTGGTGCCTTCGCCGGAGACAAAGAGCGTGGAAGTTTGCTGCCACTGCTCGTCACGCCAGCATCCAATACGGCGATCTTCGCTGGCAAGGTGCTGGGGGCGATTCTGCCGGAACTCCTCTACTCGATGATCGGCCTGCTCGTCTACTTCCTAGAGATGACATTACGCTTTGGGTTGGAGAAGCTGGGATTGCTGCCAGCGACACTCTCGGTCCTGATCGTGCTGCTGATCCCTGCGATAGCCTTCTTTGGCGCTGCGCTGGCGAGTGTCATCTCTTCGCGTGTACGCACATCTCAGGCGGCCCAGAATTTCAGTTCGTTTCTACAGATCGTGCTCTGGGTCGGCCTGGGTGCGCTTTTGTTCCTGGTCGGGAACCTGGGACTCTGGGCATTCGCTGTGGCCGTGGCTGGCATCTATGCGCTTGATGGAGTGCTGATTCTGGTGAGTGCTGTGACCTGGAAACGTGAAGAGGTCATGGCGAACCAGTAGCGTGTATCCAGAGGACACCTTGCCACAAGATGCTGGGTCTTGCGCACTTTGATCGTTATTGGGGAGAGGAGTGCTACGTAAGGTGATACCAATTAGAGGGAGGACCAGGATCACTGCGAAAAGAGCTCAGAGCAGATGCCACTTGCCCTGAATACAAGCGATCATTGAGTGCGTTCCACCCGTTTTCAACATGGTCGGCAGCTTTGAAGGCAGGAAAGTCGGGCACGCCATGCGCAAAAGCAACCGGTGAAAACCCTGATGATCGATGTTCCTGGTCCTGCCTCCACATCCATTTGCACGCAAAAGGAGATCTCACATGAAGGTTTTTGTTGCTGGCGCCACTGGCGCCATCGGGAAGCGGCTGGTACCGCAGCTGGTCGCAAGCGGCTATGAGGTCGTCGCGATGACCCGCTCCCCAAAGAACGTCGAGCCACTGCGCGCGGCTGGCGCGCAGCTAGTTGTTGCCGATGTGCTCGACCGTTCCGCTGTCATGCAGGCGCTCTCGCAGGCCAAACCGGAGGTCGTGATCCACCAACTGACGGCCCTCACAGGTGTGAAGAATTACAAGAAGTTCGACGACGAGTTTGCAGTGACGAACCGCCTGCGGACCAAAGGGACAGATTCCCTGCTGGAGGCTGCGATGGCCTCGGGTGCCCGGCGGTTCATTGCCCAGAGCTACGGCAACTGGAACTATGCGCGCACCGGCACCGGCCTCGCGACCGAGGAGGATCCGCTCGACCCGACCCCGCCGCGGAATCAGCAGAAATCGCTTCAGGCGATCCGCTACCTCGAGCATGCCGTGGGCAGTGCCCACGGCATCGAAGGAGTCGCCCTTCGCTACGGCAATCTCTATGGACCGGGAACGGGAGTCGCTGCCGACGGGGAGATCGTGGCGACGGTACGCAAAGGCGGGTTCCCGATCGTCGGCGATGGCGCTGGGGTGTGGTCGTTCATCCATGTGGACGACGCTGCCTCAGCGGCGGTGGCGGCGATCCAGCGTGGCGCTCCAGGCGTCTACAACATTGCCGATGA
>DAOTTD010000033.1:0-6708 GCA_034438015.1 Ktedonobacteraceae bacterium
CGATGCGTATTGCTACGTCCCAATCAATCCCAGGAACGAGCATCGATTGGACGGAGAGATAGAGGAGCTCTGGCGTTCTGGCTATATTGTCAATACCAGGATAGGAAGTATTGCTGGAGGAACGTATAAGTGCAATTTCGATGTTGAGATCGCTATGGATATGTTAAAGGTCGTCTACCAGGTGAGGCCCGACATCGTTGTGCTGGCATCCGCCGACGCGGATTTTGTCCCACTCATCCAGGAAGTCAGAAAATCCGGTGTGCGTGTCGAGGTAGCCGCTTTTGCAGAGACAGCCGGGCCAGATATTCTGCTCAAATGCTCGGGCTTTATCGATCTGGCTGTGTACTATGAGAACTATCTCGCCGCTCCAAATGGGAAGCAGGATGAGGAGAACAGAGCAGAACAGTACAAAGACCTTATCCAATCCCAAAAGAGTGAGCAGGATGAGGAGAGCATAGCAGAACAAGTTGAAGATCTGCTCCAGACACGCGAGAGCGATCTGGATGAGGATGATGAGAAATTACCTATCGAGCAGGTGAACAATGAGGCAAGCGTTCTTGCATCTGATATCACAGAGGAACTGGGATTGTGACCTATGCTCAACGAGCGAGAAGGAGATTATATCGATGGCAATTGTTAACGGCAGACGCATTCAAGTTCCACCCGCTGGCATTACGGGTCAGAATCTGATTCAGCAGATGAATCCTGGTCCAGGGCGGCGACCAGTCATTCAACAGGGGCTGGCTTTCAGATCTGTTCAGCCAGGCCATACCTACAAGCCGGAGGAATTGTTTGATAGTCACGGCAATCCGGTCAAGATCACCACAATTCCCGATAGGACGAAGGGGATGGTCACGTATGGGGGAGATCGCACTTTTCTCTCAAAACAGATCATCACTGAGCAGGTCTACGATATCGCCGAGAAGTTGTTTAAGAAAGGCGTGTCGTTCGACGAAGAACACGCTGATTGGATGATTGCCAATCAATATGTCTTGCCTCCCATCTGGCATAGCATTGCCAGAACAACCGATCTGTTGATTATCTTTCCCACGGAGTATCCGGAGTTGCCACCGGTCGGCTTCTACCTCAAGGAAGATATTCCACTCTCCGTCAATGGACACCTGTATCAGACTGCCTATCATGACGCGTGCAGTGACCCGTTAACGCAGGGATGGAAGTGGTATTGCGTCTATATTCACGCCGGAAGCTGGCAACCCGCTCCGCTACAGCGTCCTGGCGATTGGAGGAAAGGCGATAACCTCTGGACGTACTTCACGCTGATCAGCGAGGTGTTGTCGGGAACAGATTGATTGAGCCCCATTGGCGTCAAGAGAAGGCAACCACCGCTTGAGTAGGGATGGGGCTTGCCCCCATCCGGCTCGGGGAGCACGATCAGGCTAGAGGGCAGCGGCCTCGGGGAGCCGGATGTTTTCTCTCACCGACATTTTTCAGGGAAGAGATTTTTGGGGTAGGGACCAGCCTCGGCGCGTCCGGATTTATCGTTTTCCTCCTCGCTGAAGATGAGAAAACGTGCGTAGCGGGTAGGAAATGATAAATCGCGGACGCGCTGGAAGCTGGTCCCTACCCCGACCAGAAAATTGTTCAGCCAACGAAAGGAACTACCAGTGAGCACACAGGTGCGCTATCTTATCAAATTTCAACATGGTGATCTTGCCCGCCTGAGAGCAAGGCTGCTCGCAGACCTGTCAAGAGAACATTTTGCCATTCTGCTTGGAAAGACACAGAAGATCAATGGCTACACCATTATCACGGTCATTGATCTCCTTTTCCTGGCGCAATCAGACTACAACCAGCAGAGTGTGGCCTCGCTACGGATCAAAAAAGATTTCATCCACAGGGCATTGGTTGAACTGACCAACAGGTACGACGTCGATACCATGATCGATGTCCATACTCATCCGTTTACTCAGGGAAGCGTCTCGTTCTCGGCAACCGATGATGGAGACGAACAAACGTTCTTTCAGTTTTTAAAAGAAAAGTTTGCAGGTATTCACTATGCCAGCATTGTTTTCTCGCAAAGCAAATATTCAGCACGCGTCTGGACATTGAGCAGCGGCTCTCTTTATGCAAGAAAGGCGTTGCTCAAAACGCAAACGAGCCGGGAGAACATCGCCAGCGCTAACTTTCGCGAAGACACGGACTATGAAAAAACGGTGGTGACAGGAGAAGAGGGGTTTTTCCATCGGAGCGCATTAGTGCTTGGACTGGATGTGATGCGAACGCTTATGCATCACCAGGTTATCTCCATCGTTGGTGTCGGCGGCCTGGGATCAATCATCGCAGAGCATCTCATCCATATGGGATTTCACGAGATCAACCTGATCGATCCTGATATACTGGAAGTCTCGAATCTGAACCGTGTGGTGGGAGCATACTACAAGGATGCGCAGCAGCAGCGCTCGAAAGTTGAGGTGGTCAAGAGACATCTCACCAATATCAATCCCAACGCCAGCGTTGAGGCGTACAAAAAGGACGTTCACGACGAGGAGATGGAAAGCGTTCTGGCGCTCTCCGATTGGATGATTGTAGCCACCGATAATCACTCCAGCAGGCTCAAAGCCCAACAGCTCTCGGTCCAGTATTTTGTGCCACTCCTCTCTGTCGGAGTCAATATCACCGTGAAAGGGAGCAAAATTGAGGACATGAGTGGAGAAGTGATTACGGCCAGAGTGGGAGACTACCTGTGTTTGAGTTGCCTCAATCGCATCAATCCGACGAAGGTAGCCAGTGAGAGGCATCCCGATCAGACGATTCGAGAAGCGCTGGTAAAGAGGGGATATGTAACGGGTCAGGATATCAAGGAGCCTGCCGTGAAAACGCTGAACACGTTCGTGGCGACGATGGCGGTCGAGGTGTTGATCAATCAGTATACCGAGGCGAGAAGGCACGTGCCTGTCCTGGTCTATGAAAACAACGGCTCGATGAGTCTGTACGAGGATCGAGAGAGTGTGCGGCAAAGGAACAAGCGCTGCTCTCTCTGTAACATCTGATCTCTGCCTGTCCCTTCGCCAAAGCATCCAATAGATCGATGAAAGTGAGTCAGACACGTCAGATGAAGGAGAAGAAAGCGCTCGCACCACAGCGTTCGCGCCAGACACCCAGGCCTGCGAACCAGGCCTGGGGTAGCATCCAGTGGCGCACGTTGGAGCAATACGTGTTATACATCCAGACAGATATCTATCGAGCCAGTCAGAGCGGTGACAGGCGAGCGGTTCATGCCTTGCAACAGCAGTTGATCGCATCGGAACCCGCCCGACTGCTGGCAGTTCGCCGGGCTACCGAGGAGAATGACGGCAAGGACACCGCTGGCATTGATGGCGTCAAGTCCCTCAACCCCAAAGAACGTCTCGCGATGGTAGAAACCATCCATCCTGCGTATTGGGGCCAGCAGCCCCCCAGGCCGGGGCGGCGGGTGTGGATTCCTAAATCTGGAACAGTAGAACGGCGTCCGCTCGCCATCCTGCCGATGATCGACCGTTGTAAGCAGGCGCTGGTGAAGCTGGCACTCGAACCGGAATGGGAGGCGAAATTCGAACTCCATAGCTACGGCTTTCGTCCTGATCGGAGCGCGCAGGATGCGATCAGGGCTATTCTACGCGCGCTCAAGCAGCGGTCCAGTTTTGTCTTCGACGCGGATATTGAGGCGGCCTTCGATTCCGTCAATCAGGCAGCATTGCTTGAGAAGCTCTCGACCTATCCCGCGCTCAGACAGACCATTCACGCGTGGCTCAAGGCAGGCGTGGTGGATGGAGGCACCTATATGCCAGGGAATACCGGCATCAGTCAGGGAGGCGCGCTCTCGCCACTGCTCATGAACGTCGCGTTACATGGGATGGAAGCGGTGGTCAGAGGCGACAACGCCGCAGATTACGCCATGCCGCTCGTAGTGCGCTATGCCGACGATTTCGTGGTGTTGCACTCTACCCTTTCCGAACTGCAACAGACCGCAAGACGGCTCAGGCAGTGGTTAGCCAGAATAGGATTACAGCTCAATGCACATAAGACACGTATCACTCACACGCTGACCCCGTTCCAGGGGCAGGCTGGCTTTGATTTCCTGGGCTTCACGCTTCGCCAATACCCAATCGAGAAAATAGCTGGGAAATCGCCAGGGTTTCAGACGATTCTCACTCCCAGTGAAGAGGCCAGTAAACGCCATCTCGCGGTCATCAGCCAGCGGTTGCTCAAGCTTCAATCGGCACCACAGGCGCAGGTGATTCGCGAACTCAACCCGATCATCGGGGGATGGGCCGCGTACTACAACGGCATCGTCTCGGCAGAAGCGATGAGCCGATACGATGAACAGCTAGAGCACCTGCTCATGAGTTGGGCCAGCAAACGCCATCCCAACAAAGCGCGAGACTGGCTGCTCAATCGTTACTGGCAACACGTGGGGAAGCGAGAGTGGATCTTTACGGCTCCCGAAGGGGCACAACTACGTCCATACCGACGATCAAACGGCCAGGACAGAGCAAGATGAAAGGAGGTGGATGATGTTTGACGAAACGGCGCTGGAGGTGCTCCCCATCTCCTCGCTCAACGCGCTGGAGTATTGTCCGCGCAAGTTCTACTACCAGTTCGTGCAGGGGGAGACGCTGGTCAACGAATTCGTGCTGGAAGGAACGCTCGCCCACCAGCGCGTCCACCAGGCCGGGACTCACACGGCGGCAGAAGGGGAGATGGAGACCACGCGTCTGTACCTCTATAGTGAAGCATTACACCTTTCCGGCTTTGCCGATGTCGTAGAGGAGCGGTCAGGGGTGCTTGTTCCGGTAGAATACAAGCGTGGGCAACAGGGTCAGTGGCTCAACGATCATATTCAGCTCTGCGCCCAGGCGCTGTGCCTGGAAGAGCGGCAGCCGGGCAAAGCGTCCATTGCTCACGGCTACATCTACTACGTTAGATCGCGGCGACGGGTCAAGGTACCATTCACGCCGCAGTTGCGAGCCAGGACGAAAGCCGCCATCGTCCAGGCATTCCAGGTCGCGGCCCGCCAGACGCCACCGCCACCCCTCTCCGGCGAACTCGCCGCTCGCTGTCCCAATTGTAGCCTGCTGCCGCTCTGCCTGCCGGAAGAAGTACGGCAGTTGCGCGCGCAGAAAAAGAAGTAAAAAGGAGTGTGCTGAGGTAGGGGCGCGGTTCACAAGCCCGCCTCCAGGTTGCGCTCACAGAAAAACAAGTAAAAAGGAGTATGTTCGTGCCAACACTCTATCTGACTGAAGCCTACGCCCTGGTCCGTCGTGAGAGCGAGGATATGTTGCTGGTGCAAATTCCCGAAAGGCAGGGCAAGGATGGCGTAAAGCCCGCTCCGGCCCGCAAAGAGCGTATTCCGCTCATCAAAATAGATGAAGTGGTCGTGCTGGGAGAGGTCACGCTGACGGCATCGGCCATCCATTTATTGCTCGAACGTGACATCGAGATCACGTTTCTCGGCCCATACGGGCAGTTCAAAGGTCGCCTCTCGCCGCCCTTTTCCAAGAACGCGGTCTTGCGCATGGCCCAGTACCGCGCGCATCAAGATATGACCAGACGCTGCGAACTGGCGCGACGTTTCGTGATCGGCAAACTTTCCAATCAGCGCCAGCGGTTACAGCGCTTCAACCGCGCACACCAGGACGCCGAGATAAGTCGAGCGATCAAACAACTTACTGATCTACTCAGCGATCTGGCAACTCTCTCAATGCATCAACCAGTTAGAATGAAGCCGTTAGCCACTGGAGATCATCGCGTCGAAGGTACTGCTCTGGAAACTATTCTTGGCATGGAAGGAGCAGGCAGTGCAGCCTACTTTCGCTGCTTTGGCAAGCTGCTGAGTGATCCCAGACAATGGCCCTTCCCAGGACGAGTGAAGCGCCCACCAACTGATCCGGTGAATGCGCTGCTCAGCTTCGGGTACTCGCTGCTGACCAACAAGGTTGCCAGCGCCGTGCAGTTGGTCGGCTTCGATCACTTTGTGGGCTACCTGCACAGCTCCTTCTATGGCAGGCCAGCTTTAGCGCTTGATCTGGTGGAAGAATTTCGGCCCATCATCGTGGACTCGGTAGTCTTGACTATGTTCAACAGACGGATGCTCGCGCTTAATGATTTCGTGGTCGAATTGGGGGCGTATCGGCTCAAAGATGAACAGCGCAAGATCTTCTTCACCCAATTTGAAGAGCGACTCAATGAAGAGATACATCATCCTCTCTTCGGCTATGCAGTGACGTATCGCCGCTGCCTCGAATTGCAAGCACGGCTGCTCGCCAAAGCACTCACAGGAGAGATTGACGAGTACCCTCCATTGCTTGTCAGGTAGGGAAGGAATGAGAAGGAACATCAAGATCAGTAACCAGACCATGTGCTATGTGATTGCCTATGATATCCCCAATGACAAGAGGCGTACGAAGGTCCACAAAATCCTGCTGGGATATGGGAAGTGGACCCAATACTCGTTGTTCGAGTGCTTTTTGAGCAGAAAGGAACAGGTGCTTTTGCAAGCAAAGCTGGAGCAGTACCTGGTTGCGGCGCAGGATAGTGTGCGGTTCTATCCCTTGTGCGCGAACTGTGTGAGCAAGGTAGAAACGGTGGGAGGACCACTACCAGGCGAAACGAATGTCTTTATCGTCTAAGCACAACTATTGAGCGCGGATCGCAGTGATCGATTCTTTGAGCAGAGATCCGCGCATCGCTTCAGAAGGGGCTTGAGAC
>DAOTTD010000034.1:0-5463 GCA_034438015.1 Ktedonobacteraceae bacterium
CTCGTTCCAAAGGCTGATCTTGAATATATCCGATCAGTAAGCCCAAACGTGACAGTATGGATTATCCAGGCTATACAAGAAAAGCGACAACGCGAGAGCGAAGCTACAAACAGTGCGGGGAAAACTCAGTCTTTGCCGCTTCGATATTTATATATCAATGACGTATAACGAGCATGAAAAGGGCGAGAAGTCGAGATAACTGACGGATCGCACTGACAGGCCATCTTGCCTCGTTAGAGGGGGTGCGCGCTACCACTCAGCTCTTCCAAGAATATCTCCCAAAGCGCCTTGATGTGCGCGTCGTGGTGATCGGACGTCAGGTATTTGCCGCTGAGATTCATTCGCAGCACAGCGAACGCACCAGGCTCGATTTTCGGCAAGGGTTGTAGACAGTTGCCAAAAAGCTACAACTATCCTCTATTATCCTCAGCTATCCGTAAGGGTCTCAATGCGTCATAGAGACTTGCTCGCAGGCGTTTTTCCTGCTATACTCCCTTTCATGAGGACAAATGTTCGTTGAAGGAAGGAATATGCGCGATAGCCGTACTCACCAGCCCTTAACCTACGATGTGCGTTTGCCAGATGAGGCCCAGGCCGACGCTCTGCGGTTACTCGATGCCAGCCGAGCGGTGGTCAATCAGGCCCTCGCCCTCCTCTGGTCCTCTCTCGATGAGTTTGGCAGTGAGCGTGGTGGACCTGCTTGGAAACAGGTGGGAAAATACATCGGAAGCCCATCCCCGCATGGTGGTCGTCAATGGCGTTGTGAAAGCGAAGTAGTTGGGAGAATTTTACGCCAGCAGGCGGAACGGAAGAAAGCCTTTGAGCTGGTCTTGCCCATTCTCACTGATGGCTTCATTCGCCCCAAAACAGAGCAGCACCCCGCAGGCAAGAACCGTCCTGCGATCAAGGAAGCCATTACCACCTTGCAGAAGAGCCTGGAAGAGGATGAGACGAGCTTTGTCGCACTGCAAAATGTCGTCGAACAAGCCTGCAACTACTACTTCCAATATGATCGCTTCCCGAAAACGTATGAGGAACTGCAACCTGTCCCGCTGCTTAAAGTAGGTATGCTCACGTATGCAGGCGACGACGGACGCGAAAAAGGTCAGGCCTATCGTCTGGCTTTTGACCTGGAGGCCGGGAGAGCACGGTTTCGGTTCCGCTGTCCAGACGCAGCGGGAATCTGGCGCTGGCGCAAAGCAGACACCATCATTCCTTTACCGGATTGTTTCAAAGAACGCCTGGATGCTGGGGATCTGATGGCTCCCACCCTGCGCGAAGAGTATCGAGCGGATGGGGAGCGATTCGCAGTGCTGGATTTCATCATCGAGATGGAGAAAGTGGAGCTGCCTGCCTGGGAGAGCGTCGAGCGGGTGCTCGGAGCAGACTGGGGAGTGCATTCATTACTCACGGCAACTGCCATCGATGAAAACGGGAGCCAAGTGGGTAGACCATTGTTCCTCAATACGGGCGGGTTTGATGGGAGACAAGCCCGCACCCGCCGACAAATTGACGAACTCAAGAAGAAGGTAGCCAGCTACGACGAGCTTCGAGATGCGTTGCTCCCTGATGACCCCAAACGAGCATGGTACGCCCAGCGAATGGCGCTTTACCGACGGGAGATCGATCGCTGTTGGCGCAAATATGAACAGCGCAATCGCGCGCTCGCTCATCTTGCCAGTAATGTTTTGCTCTTGTTGTGTCAGGTGCATGGCTGCTCGCTCCTGTCGATGGAATCCTTAAAAACACTCAAATCGACGGGACGGGGCAAGGGCGTGCGTGGGCGGTGGCGCAACTACCGCAACAACTCAACCATACGCGGGGAAATCTGGCGTCTTTTACGATACAAGTGCCATCTCATTGGTCTGCGATTCCATACGGAGCAGCCCCGTGGGACGAGTCATACCTGCCCGCGATGCGGGGCATCTGCTAACACGTATCGCTCGCCATCTGATCGCAAAGAAGCGGTGAAGTGGGGACGATGGATGTTTTGCGAGAACTGCCACTACAATGGCGATAGGGATTATGGCGCGTCAGTCAACATTGCGCGCCTGGGCGTTGCCTACTTGATGCAAATGAAACACATGGGCAGAGCGCGCTCCTGCTCGATTTATGACCCCCTGGTCAAGCCCGTTTCGTATACCGGAATGGGCGCGGTGTTGCTGTTGCCACCGACGGGTTCCCATGCCCGCCCGATTGTTTCGGGAAAGATCTGTTACTATCCTGGTTGGTTTGGTTCGGCGTTCCTTCAATCGTCTCAGAAGAAGTTTGTTTTTCTCAGACTCTGCGGATAGCTCAATCCTGCATAGGATAGTTTACAGTTTTAGCAACAGTATGAAGATCTCACCTACGCGATCCACATCCTTCCAGGGGACGTTGCAGCCAAGGCGCTGGCGCTTGTCCGCCTGTTTCAACTGCAATTCTCCTCGATGGACTTCCTCCTGACGCCTGAAGGCGACTATGCGTTTCTCGATCTGAACCCCAATGGACAGTTTTACTGGTTGCAGACCCACCTCCTCGATCGCTTCCCGGTCAAGGAGGCGATGGCCGATTTACTCACCTCTCCTAAGGACTATTGCTTATGAATACAGCACGCCGCTTTTCTCACTCCACACAGGATGAACTCGCTGCGCACCAGCGCCAGCAATTGGTGGATTCCCTACTCCAGATCGACGCGGTGCGTTCACCTGCACTCGAGCAGGCGTTCTTGAGCATTCCGCGCGAGGCCTTCGTTCCGTACTTTTATGAGCAGGAGACAACCAGCCGCACGATGGCATGGAAGCTCGTCTCAGCACACGAGATGCCGAGAGAAGACTATCTGGCAGCCGTGTATCGCAATGCCAGCCTCGTCACCAAAATCGATGAACGGAGCTGGCCCGTCAGTTCCAGCTCGCTTCCTTCGATCATGGCAACAATGCTGGAAGCGCTCGACGTGCAGCCGAGCCAGCGTGTGCTCGAAATAGGCACCGGATCAGGGTATAACGCCGCCCTGCTCGCGACGCTCACACATACACCTGAGCAGGTGGTGACCATCGAACGGGATGCAGTGCTGGCTGCGCAAGCCAGGCACACGCTTGAACAGGTGATTGGGCCGGGAGTGACGGTCGTTGTCGGAGATGGGGTAGTGGGATGGCCGTCAGGCGCTCCCTATGATCGGATCATTGCCACCGCCAGCGCTGCGACGCTTCCCATGGCTTGGGTGGAGCAATTAGACATCGGCGGAAGGCTGGTGATGGATTTGCAGGGGCCACTGGCCAGCGGTTTCGTGGTGGTGGAGAAAACCGCCGAGAGCGTGAGCGGGCATTTCCTGTCAGAGCCCTTGCATTTCATGCCGCTTGAGACGGAAGCGATCAGCGTGCCTCAAGCGAACTTGGCGAGTCTGTTGCAACAAGCGTGTCAGACGACGTTTGTGCTGGAGAATGACCCTGTCTTTCCAGACGCGCTCTTTGATCCAGCGTTCCGGTGGTTTCTGCAATGGCGTATTCCTGACTGTCAGATCAGCAAACGCAAGCACGTGCGGCGCGGCACCGCGTCGGAGATGCACACGATCCTCGTCGTTGAGCCAAAGAGCAAGTCCCTGGTGCGCTTACAGAAGCAGCAGGGAGAAGCCACGTGGCGTGGGGAGGTGTACGGCTCGGCGCTGTTCTGGCAGGAGCTTCAGCAAGCCTATGAAGCGTTCCATGTATTAGGAGAACCACACCAGCAAAGGTATCAGTTGGTGGTTGAGCAAGAAGGGACTTTCTTGGTGATTGGTTCTCTGAAACTTCCGTTAACCAGAATGTAAGGGAAAACCAGCATGACTCTGCATCCATACCGTGCATGGTTCTTGCCTTTTCTTCCCCATCAGACATCCAACTCATCTATGCCCAGGGAGGCCTCTTCTACGTCGAAATCAAAAACTATAAAGGCGGCATTTCCTATCCTGTCAGACACCGTATCGAACAAGCATGGCAGCGGGGAACCCTCGTCCAGCAGCAGGTGGTAGACGGCTTCGATGATTCGCGACTGCTCCGGGAGAAGGTCGGCACCTATTGGGAAAGGCGTCTTCACCAAGGAACACCACAACCCGTTGAAGAAAACCACTTCTGCCCAGCAAGCTGCCCTGCGGTCGAGAGACATCCCTGAGAGTGGCCGACATGACCAAGAAGCTGGCATAATAAGAAGGAGCAAACCGTTGGAAGACCATGAAGAGATTTCTCACGATTCGCGTCTTCTAGGTGAACATGCATCCTTCCCAAAGACCAGGGAACACAAAAAGAAGAGAAGGAGATGCCACGAGCATGATACAACCGCTACAGAGTCAGGACCTCCGGCCTCAGACCGTGATCATTCGCAAAGGCTTGCTGGGGGGTGTGCAAGTCATGCTCTACGCTGGCCAGCACTATCACCTCGCGAAGAACAACCAGGACCTGCTCGCACGGGCACAAGCGCTGGTGAAAGACGTGGGCAAAGGCGATTATCCCTGCCCCTTGGAGTTGAGTGTGCATGCCGTCTTCTAGGATCACACGCAGGTGGCGCCTCGCACACGTTCCCCGGTGAGGTCTGCAAGCAGAAGACCTTCCCCGAAACACCTGTCAGACAAGAAGCGGAGACCCTGGTGAACTTGTCAAACAGCTTCACCCCTTGTGTTTGACATTATATGGGAATCGCCAGCGTTGTCAGACATCCGCCTGTGACGCTCACGTCGAGAGCAACGGTGCAGCTTCCATCCTCATGCACTCACGCATTCCCCTGTGGAGATTCCCTGGTATCGGCGAGCAGCATGTTCACAGCAGTCGCCCTTTCTGGTGACTCCGTGCATCATTCCAGGTGAGGATGGTTGCTGCTCCAACAGCAGCGCTGCTCTTCAACCCATTTCGTAGGAGCACCACACGGAAGAGCAGCGCTGCGGCGAATTGATACGTATCTATTTCCCAATACACACCTGTTCATCTGCATTTCGATCCCTTTCCCACCGCTCCTGGAGCCGCACGCGATTCACTTTCCCGCACATTTCACCCCCCTGAAGCGAAGAAAAAAGTGTGGCCTTTCGCGGAAAAAGCTGTCGCCTGGCGACGATTTTTGGCCGCACAAATGCGCTACAGTGAACGTATGGCGGGACCGGCAAGGCCGGCTGAGCACCATTGTATCAAGAAGAGTGCATCAGTGAGTGAAAGGAGGACAGACACCGTCAGCATCATCCACCTGCGCGGGTTCTCCCGCTATCCCACCTGGCATGCCCAGGAACGGGTGTGAGAGCACTCCACGCCCCTCTAGGGGCCAGTGCTCGCATCGGTGTGGGTGACCACTGACAGCAAACTTGACGAACTTTTTTTCTGTTGGAGCGGAGAGCAGTCCTCCAACCTGAAGTGAATCAGGAGTTTGTTTGATCCCCAGAGAGACGAGAATGGTGTATCCAGACACAGGATGGAGGACTGCCTTCAACGTTCATGAGCTGGATGAAGCGAGAGCATGGGATGACGC
>DAOTTD010000035.1:0-26633 GCA_034438015.1 Ktedonobacteraceae bacterium
GGCGACAACTGGTTGCGCGAACCAACGAGATAGTGCCAGTAGTCTTGCATGCTGTGCTCCTGCGAAAATTTGAGCGCGGCTGCAACGTTATCTCGTTTTGGATCGGTACTTACCGCCAGAATACCAACTTGCGCAGATGCATTGCCAAGCAACTGCATAGTGCTGTGCAGTTTGTTTGCGGTCAAAGGACACTGATCGGGGCAGTTTGTGTACATAAATGTCAGGACCACTGGCTTGCCCTTAAACTGCGAGAGCGAGACCTGTTTCCCAAACTGATCCGTCAGGCTAAAACCCGGCGCGGGAGTGCTGCCCAGATCGGTTCCTTGCAGGCCGGACGCGCCCGCACTGGCACTACTGCTTGTCGCTGGCGTCGTTGAGTGTCGCAACTGGAACACGCTGATCAGTAGCACCACCAGGACCGCTAACGTAACGACCGAAAGACGTGAAGCGAGACGCCAATTCATACTCATAATGTTTTCTCTTTGCTAATGAATGACGCGGTCTACCACCATGGCGGCAAAGATGGCGGCAAGGTAGCAGTTGGAATACCAGAAGAGTGTGCGTGCCCAGTGCTTGCTCTGATCACGCAGCAGGCGTATTGCCATGTAGACCAGGACGCCGCCCAGACCGACCACCGCTACCAGGTAGATATAGCCCATCTCGTGCATGGCGAAGAGGACCAGTGTAACCGCCAGCAGGAGCAGTGAATACAGGAAGATCTGGCGCCGCGTCTCACGTTCGCCCAGCACGACGGGCATCATGGGGACGTTCGCCTTCTCGTAGTCTTTCTGGATGAGCAGCGAGAGCGCCCAGAAGTGCGGCGGCGTCCAGTAGAAAATAATCGCGAAGAGCCAGATCGCCGTGAGCGATATGTTGTTCGTGACCGCTGCCCAGCCAACGAGTACCGGCACTGCTCCGGCGGCACCTCCGATGACGATGTTCTGCGCGGATGTACGCTTCAGCCCTATCGTGTAAACGAAGACGTAGAAGAGAATGGCCGATACTGCCAGGACCGCGCTGAGCAAATTGACGAAGAAGCTAAGAATGACGAAGGAACCAACCCCCAGCACGATGCCAAAGATCAGCGCGTTACGTGGCTCCACTTTGCCGGCTGGAAGCGAGCGGCGCTGTGTGCGCCCCATGATCTGGTCGATGTCGCGATCAATGTAGCAATTGATGCAGTTCGCGCTCCCTGCGGCCATCGCGCCACCCAGCAGCGTTGCTATCACAAGACCGAGCGATGGAAGACCTCTATCAGCAATCGCCATCGCCGCCACGGTGGTTCCCAGAAGGAGCACTGTGACATGCGGTTTCATTAAATTGACGTAACTGGAGATGGTCTGCCCTATGCGAGCGGACTCTTTTTTAGGCGGCGTGCTCTCCAGCACTGGTGTGAAAACTTCACCCATCTCTACCTCTGTTTGGCTGATTCTTCTACTAAAATAGATATTCGGTGCTTTCTATTGTCGTTGCCTCTCCTGATACTATCCTTGCAGGGAAGAACCGGTGCCTTACAACTGCCTGAATGAAATGTGCGAAACTCTCACGGAGTGATCACAGGCGGAGGCGATTTGTGGATTGCGTAGCTATGCTATAGTATGTACGAAGAGAGGAAACACTGGAAAGGTCTCAGTATCTGTGGACGCAAATTTAGGGCTGCATTTCTGGCTGACCGAGTGGAATCTGGCGCCATCTATTTGTATCGGTATAGCCCTCATCATTGGTCTGTATCTCTACGCCGTCGGTCCACTGCGTAGAAGATATCAGCTTGCCGATTCTGTGAAACGCAGCCAGGTTGTTGTTTTCGTAGCGGGGATGCTCCTGATATTTCTGGCGCTGACCTCCCCACTGGATGAGCTAGGCGACGAATACCTGTTCAGCGCGCATATGGTGCAGCACCTCGTGCTTACGATGATCGGACCTCCCATGTTGCTGCTTGGCACGCCGGGTTGGCTGATCGCGCCACTATTGCGTAACCGTATTGTGTTGCGCATCGGAAGGGCATTGACGTATCCTGCCGTGGCTTTCCTGCTATTCAACATCAATTTCTGGCTCTGGCACGCCCCGACACTGTACAACGCAACGCTCTCGGACGAGAATCTGCACATTCTTGAGCACCTGCTATTCATGGTCACTTCGACGATCTACTGGTGGCCGGTCTTCAGTTCCGTTGAGGAAGGGCTACCTCGTCTCTCTCTCGGCGGCCAGATACTCTATATCTTTCTGGGCGGCATGCCGTCGGTCGCGCTGGGAGCTGGATTGACGTTCTTACCCCCGCTTTATGCGCCTTATATACAGCAGACCGTGCGCGCGTGGGGCATCTCGTCTGCGGCCGATCAGCAGCTTGGTGGCCTGATTATGTGGGTGCCTCTCAATATTGCGTATATCATAGTGGTGAGCGTGCTCTTTATCCGCTGGATGCAGCAGCAGGATGCGAAGCAGCGTCTCATAGAGGCGCAGATGGATGAAGAGGATGTGGAGGATGCGGAGGATGTGGAGGGGAACGTGGAGATCGGTTAAGACGCCGGCTTTGTGTCACAGAGTGGTCACATGCTATTCAGGCCCTTGTAAGGTTGATAGTAGTTACTGCAAGTCTTCTTTCAGGGTCTCTAGCTACACTACTTCAGTAATGTGGAGAGAATGTCGCTCGTTCAATGACATCATCGTCCATCGTCAAACATATTTTAGGAGATTTAGACGTGAGGATGCCTCTATTTCGCGGGACAAAAAAGCGCTGGTTGCTTCTTGTCACTGGCATGCTGTTGTCCTCGATACTTTTAGCCGCATGTGGTGAGAACTCTCCCTCTATCCTGAATACTTATGGCCCGGTCGCCGCGAGCGAGAGCTTCGTCTTCTGGGTGATTCTAATCATTGCGTCCATAGTCTTCGTGGGCGTGGAAGGGACGCTCATTTATTCCGCATGGAGATTTCGTGAGCGCCCCAACTCACCTACGCCGCACCAGTCGCACGGCAATATCAGGGTGGAGTTGATCTGGACAGTGCTGCCGGCCATCATTTTATTTGTGGTGCTGATCTTCACTATCCGTGGCTTGATCGAAGTTGCACCGGAAAACCAGCCGGGTGGTCCGACTGAAGTGGTGAGAGCCGTCGGGCACCAGTGGTGGTGGGAGTTCTACTATCCAAAGTACAATATCACTACTGCTGATACGCTGCACGTGCCGGTCGGAACGACGATTCAGGTCGATCTGTATTCGAATAACGTGATCCATAGCTTCTGGGTCCCTGCTCTTACCGGAAAGACCGATGTGGTCCCCGGACACAACAATCAGAAGTGGTTTATCGCCAACAAGGCCGGCGTTTATGAGGGCATCTGCGCGGAGTTTTGTGGTCTGCAGCACGCAAATATGCGCTTCGATGTGGTGGCCCAGGACTCAGCATCCTTCAATACGTGGGTGATCTCTGAGCAAAAGGCTGCTGCACAGCCCGCCGCTGGTAGCATGGCAGCTGCCGGTCAGCAGATCTTCAAATCCCAGTGCTCTACCTGTCATGGCATCGTTGGCGCCGATACGAACGGCTTCATTGATCCGCAAGTGAAATGTAATAATCCCACTACCCCTATTGGTAATCCATGCTTTGTGGGTCCAAACCTGACGCACTTTGCAAGTCGTACCAGCGCAAATGGTCAGGGCGGCCTGATCGCGGGAGGTGTGCTGGAAAACAATTTGCAAGACTGCCAGCCCGGTGATCCCAACCTGCTTGCGAAGTGTAATCTCGCTAAATGGTTGAATGATCCGCAGGGTGTCAAGCCAGGCAATGATATGAATATTGGGAGCCTCAACAAAGACTCAATCAATAAACTGGTCGCATATCTGGAGAGTCTCAAGTAAGCCATCTACCCTGCGCATGTGGGGCTAGACATTGGAGGAATTACTCATGGCAACACGCACTATCGGTGATAGCGCAACAACAACAGTGGTTCGTCGTAGGACTCTTGGCGAGACCTATGTTGGCCAGTGGCTTATGACGACCGACCACAAAATGATCGGGGTGATGTACATCATCACGGGCTTCCTCTTCTTTATGGTGGGTGGCCTGGAGGCTCTCCTGATCCGAGCGGAACTGGCGAGACCGGACGGGCAACTATTGAGTCCGGAGGTCTACAACCAGATCTTTACGATGCACGGCGTCACCATGATTTTCTTGTTTGTGATGCCGACGCTGACCGGTTTGGGTAACTACATAGTGCCGCTGATGCTCGGCGCTCGCGACATGGCCTTCCCGCGCATGAACGCGTTCGGCTTCTGGACGACGCTCTTCAGCGGCGTGTTCCTGCAGTCGAGCTTCCTGTTCGGATCAGCGCCAAATGCAGGCTGGTTCAACTATGCTCCCATAAACGAGGTCGCCTGCGGCGTGCACGCGGTCCAATGTACGGCTGGTATGAATGATGATTTCTGGCTGCTTGGCATTATGCTGCTCGGTATAGCCTCTATCGCCAGTGGCCTGAACTTCGTGGTGACGATACTGAAGTTGCGCGCGCCCGGTATGAGCATTAACCGCATGCCATTGTTCTCGTGGATGACGCTCATTACGTCGTTCCTGCTGCTCTTTGCTCTGCCCAGCCTGACCGCTGCCAGCATCCTGCTGCTGCTGGACCGCCGCATCGGTACCCATTTCTACCAGTACGCGTTTGGTGGTGATCCACTGCTGTGGCAGCACCTCTTCTGGTCCTTTGGTCACCCGGAGGTGTATATCCTGATCTTGCCTGCCTTCGGTATCATTTCGGAGGTCTTGCCGGTCTTCTCGCGCAAGCCAATCTTCGGCTATACCTTTATCGCCTGGTCGGGCGTGGCGATCGGCTTCCTGAGCTTCACGGTCTGGGCGCACCATATGTTCGCGGTCGGTCTACCATCTATTGCGCAGGCGTTCTTCGCTACCAGCACAACGCTGATCGCTATTCCGACGGCGGTGAAGATCTTTAACTGGTTGGCGACCGTCTACGGAGGTAAGATCAGCTTCAAGGCGCCTATGATCTTCGCGCTCGGCTTCATTGGGATGTTCCTGATCGGCGGCTTGAATGGCGCTGCTCTGGCGATCGTGCCTTTCGATTACCAGGTGACGGATAGCTACTTCGTGGTCTCTCATATCCACTATGTGCTCTTCGGAGGAAGCGTCTTTGCTATCTTCGCGGGCTTCTACTACTGGTTCCCCAAAATAACGGGGAAGTTCCTGGGCGAACGCCTGGCGCAGGTCCATTTCTGGCTGATGCTGGTCGGTATGAACCTTGCCTTCTTCCCTATGCATATAATGGGATTGCTAGGCATGCCGCGCCGTGTCTATACCTACCCTGCGACCAGCGGCTGGAATGAGCTGAACATGCTCGCGACGATCGGCGCTTTCATGATTGGCATTTCTATCATGGTGTTCCTCTATAATCTCATCGCCAGCTTGAAGAATGGGCAGAAAGCCAGCACAGATCCGTGGGATGCTTTCACTCTGGAGTGGGATACCTCGTCTCCGCCGAAGAAGTACAACTTCTTGAATATCCCGGTGGTGCGCAGCCGTCGCCCATTCTATGACAAGAAGAATCCAGAGATCGCCGACTGGAAGACGGTTATCCACTAACTGGATAGGAAGTAAAAATGATAGACCCAGGAAATTCACAAGAGAAGAGAGCGATGGATGAAGTGGCGGAGCCGCGCGAGCAGGAACAGCAGGCGCAGACCGTCGACGAGGATCGTGAGCAGACCATCAGCGCGGGTGATCAGGACTCTCCTGAGCCTGCGGAGACCGACGCTCCCACTCGTCGTCGTGTGAAAAAACGCGTGAAAAGGATGCGACAGGTGACGGAGGAGGATCTTATGCCTCGCCCCAGCCCCTGGCCGTTTGCGCTGGCCATTTCGGTGTCTATAATGCTCGGTGGCTTTGCTATCAATCCCATCATCCTGGGCGTCGGTGTGATACTGGTCATTGTGTCCATTATTGGCTGGAACCTGGAACGTCGATAAGGTCTGGCGCGTGTATGCCTCGATTGTGTGTACGCGCGCCTGTAGTGATAGGGAGTTATGACTATGAGCACTGCTCACGGTGAGCAGGTCAGGATCATTGAGGAGCATGTAGAAGTAGGCCGCAGCATTAACTGGTGGGGCATGATCTTCTTCATCACTTCTGAGGCTTTGATCTTTGCAAATTTGATCGCGTCGTATCTTTATCTGGAGATTCGCGCGGGCGACTGGCGACTGCCCGATGGCAGTCATCCGGACTGGCGCTATCCGCTGTTCAATACGTTTGTTCTGCTCGCCAGTAGCGTTCCGGTTCGTTTTGCGGGCGCGGGTATCGCAAAAGGGAATAAACGCAATCTGGTCATTGGTCTGTGCGCCACGATCTTTCTAGGGGCCTTCTTCCTGGGTGGTCAGATCGTAGAATATTTCACCCTGTTCGGCGGGGGCTTCGATATTAAGACCGGGTCGTTTGGCTCCGCGTTCTTTACGCTGACGGGCTTCCACGGTCTGCACGTAACGGTCGGGTTGATTTTCCTGACAATCTGCTTGATTCGCGCTTTACGAGGCGACTTTACACAGAAGAAGCATTTCGCGGTCCAGGCTGGCGAGATGTACTGGCATTTTGTCGACTTCGCGTGGATCTTTGTGTTCAGTACTGTATATCTGCTGCCATTGCTGCGCGGCTAGAGAGATCTTCGTCCAACCTGGCACCGTGCCAGGTTGGACCGCTTCCGTGGAAACGCATTTTATTTATGCGTTCCTCATTACCAGTCTTCATCTTTTTGAACCTCTTACTACAGGCATCTATACGATTGTGTTACAATAGTCTGTGTGATTGCGTGTTATAAACAGTATGTGAGTAACCATGCAATGGATAGAAAGGACGATACAGATGAAGGAGGCACTACGTGGTAGCGGATCTGATCTGGCTGTGCGTCAAGAGGAACAGCGTCGAAGAAAGCGCTTCTCAAAGGAGTGTTGCTCGATCTGCACCCGCCATATCTGGCTCGATCCTATCCACCTCGTTGAGCCGGAGGGTGTGCCGGAGCCGCGCCTCTCGTGGGTTCTCTGTAAACGCTGTTACGAGGCGCTTACCGAAGAGATGCGTCGCTCTCCAGTGCTCTCACCTCTGCGTCTACGTATCGCTATGGGGATGGTTGCCTCGGAATACTGGCCTCATGCTTACCCTACCCGCATGCGCGCATATATCAGCGATCGTAAGTGGGTCGTCTTTATCGCTGTCAGCTTCATCGTGGCGATGATTTTACACCTCGCCCTGATTGTTATGGTCGCCGCCATGAAGTAGGTGCGCCACCTGCCCATCCAGATTCCCTATCCCTTCCTCACAGTTGACTCTTTTTGCTAAAATAGAAGTAGCCAGATAAATAAAGCAGACAGGCGGAAGAAAGGGTAGCTTTCGGATGGACTCCACAGGCGGCGCGGATGACGCCGATAGAAGCAACGACAGGCGCTTTGTTCCAGATGATACGCGGGCGTCGGGGCAACTATCAGCTAAAGATATAGATATGGTGCCGGCAGCTTTTACGCGCGAATATCATGTGCTCGCCGAGGTGTGTTCAAGCATGAGCGGCGGCTTCATGCTGCTCAATCAGCAGCGTGTGATCTATACGAACGCCAGCGCTTTGCGTCTGCTGCGCATCAACAAGTCTGATCTTGTCTCCGCACAAGATTTCGATGTGCGCAAGCACCTGCTCTCTCTCGCCGCCGAGCCACAGAGCGCGCGCTCCGAATTGGATCACGTGTGGAAGCACCCCGACGAAGACTTCTCCACGGATCTCGCGCTGGCCGATGCCGCCGTACGCTGGCTGCGCGTGCGCAGTTTTCCGGTGCGCGATAATAGAGGTTCTCTGCTCGGGCGCGGCCTCCTTTTCGATGATATCACCCTGGAGCGCTCAGTGGTTGAGTCGCGCGGCGAGACACTGGCCCTGGCCGCCCATGAACTCAAGACACCGCTGGCGATCATCAAGGGTTGTGCGACGACACTGCTCGGCAGCTCGGCCCGCTGGGACGCCGCGATGCAGCGCGAGATGCTGCAGATGATAGATACACAGTCCGATCGTCTCCATGATGTCCTCAATACGCTGCTGGATGTATGGCGCCTCGACGCGGGCGCGCAGCCTCTACGCCTCGCGCAGGTTCGCCTGTCGGAGCTTTTGCAACAACTGATCAGGCGCTGGCATAAGCACGCGTCCGATCATTATTTTCTGCTCGATGTTCCGCCAGACATTCCGGCAATTGTTTGCGATGCTATGCGTGTCGAGCAGGCACTCAATCACCTGCTCAACAATGCCGTGGTCTATTCGCAGCCCGGAACGACCGTGACGATTCGCCTGGAGTCCAATGATGTCGATGTGCGCGTGAGCGTGACCGATGAGGGCATCGGTATCGCGCCGGAGCACCTGGACCCTATCTTCGATCGCTTCTACCGCGTGCCGCAGGGTGAGGAGCGCGCCGGTGGCAGCGGCCTCGGTCTGGCCTCTGCCCGCGCGACGATCGAGGCGCATGGGGGCAAGATATGGGCGGACTCACTGGGAGCGGGACAGGGCTCTACTTTCTACTTTACGCTACCCCTCACTCCGCATCTCTCCGTGTCTGCCCAGGCAGTGGCACCTGCGACGCTTACCGATGCGCCCGGCAGTCCTCCTGCTATACAGCGCACTCCCTCGCGTGCGTTGTTGCTGAAACAGGATCAGCGTGTGCGCGTGCTACTGGCCGAAGACGATGCGCGCCTGACCCGCTACCTGCGCGCCAATCTGGAGGAGCAGCAGTACCGCGTGCATACGGTCAATCACGGTGTCCAGTTTTTGCGCCAGCTCGATCTGGAGGAGCCTGATCTGATCCTGCTGGCGACGCATCTCGCGGATATGAGCGGCGTCGAGCTGCTGCAGCGCCTGCGCGAGTTCTCACAGGTGCCTGTGATCATGCTCTGTGACGATTGCGATGAGGACGAGCGCGTGCACCTCTTCGATATGGGCAGCGACGATCTGGTGATGAAGCCGTTCGGTATGAAAGAACTACTCGCCCGCGTGCGCGCGCTCCTGCGCCGCCAGGCCAACACAGGCGAACAGGCCCCGACGCAGAGCATTTTTACGACGGGCGAGATCGTTATCGACCACGCCCAGCATCTTGTGACGGTGAGCGGGGCACCCGTGCAACTGAGCCGCACAGAGTATAAGTTATTGAGCGTGCTGGCCCAGAATGTCGGTATGGTTGTGACGCACGAACTGCTGCTCGAAAAAGTCTGGGGACCGGAGTATAATCGCGACGTAGATTTCATCTGGGTCTATATCAGTCGCCTGCGACGCAAGATCGAGTCCGACTCGCGCCGCCCGCGCTACATCCTGACTGTGCCGGATGTGGGCTATAAACTGGCAAAGCTATAGGCTAACTTTTCGCCTGCCGTGCCCACGGCGGACTCATCTCTCCGCGCGTGAACTTCGCCAGAAAAGCTGCCGTGGGATGCTTGACGCGATTATTTGTAGGGATGGCGATACCTCTCCTATAGGATCTTCTACACTTGTTCAGGTGGCTGTAAGGTATGCGCCCTAGGGCGTAAAGGATTTGTAAAGTGCAGCCGTTATGCTCAATGCAAGAATGACTGGAAATTACGCTAGCTCAGGTATGAAGGAGCATACATGTCGCAAGGGAAGCCGCCAACTGTCCTCCTTATTGAGGCCAACTCGTCGCTACGGCGCCTGATTGCCCTGGGACTACAACATCGCGGGATGCGCGTGATCGAAGCCAGCTCTCCTGCACATATGCCAGCTTTTGATGCCCGGCAGGTAGATCTGCTTGTGCTCGATCTGGATGGCAATGCAGGCCGGGATCGTGCATTTCTTGCGTCCGCCCACGATATGCTCACGCATCCCTCGCTCGCTGTCGTGCCTACTATCTTGCTGGCATGGGAATATCCGCCTTTGCTTACACAAAATGTAGCGGTAGCTACGAACATAAAGTATCTTACCAAACCCTTCGATGCTCGCATCCTGCACGAGACAATCGATCAACTGCTCCTCGCCAGGAGGGCCGACGAAGCCGCCTATGAAGCGCAGGCCGAAGAACTCCTGCTCGCTACCTATTCGCGCCAGGCATCGCCGAGCGTCTGGCCCATCATTACCGCTGCTGGCTTGCTACTGGTTTTCATAGGAATGATGCTGCAGATCGTCATAACTGTCGTCGGTGTGCTTATCGTTGCCGTGGCGCTGCTGTTATGGACATTGGGAAGCAGGCCGCCAACGGAGAAGATCGCGCTGGTATAGCAAGTGATAATTTTGCCTGATGAAGAAGGAAAGAGAGAAGTCAGCTCGTCAGCTCGCCTGACGACAGGATGAGTTCGACAATAAGCAACCTTGCGTTGTTCACCGGCAAGAGAGGAGAGATATCCGTATGCCCCGACCATTTCGTTTCGGCGTAGTCGTCGCCAATGCGCAATCGCGCGCGGCGTGGATCGCGACCGCGCGCAGGATTGAGGAACTCGGCTACGCGACCCTGTTAATGCCCGATCGCCCCTCACTGGGAGGTATTGCGCCCCTCACGGCGCTGGCTGTAGCTGCCGACGCGACGCGTTCACTGCGCGTCGGCAGCTATGTGTTCTGTAACGACTACCGTCATCCAGTGCTCCTTGCCAGGGAGGCCGCCACGCTCGATCTGCTCTCAGAAGGCCGCTTCGAACTCGGCCTGGGAGCCGGCGTGGGACCAGGCGAATTTCAACAACTGGGCCTGCCATTCCCGAGTTCCCGCGTCGGTCATCTCGCAGAAGCCTTACAGTTGATAAAACAGCTCTTTACTGAAGAGATGGTGAACTTCAACGGGAAATACTACACGGTTACGCAGATGCGCGGCTCACCCCGCCCCGTCCAGAGGCCGCATATGCCCATTCTCGTGGCGGGCGCGGGAGAGCGCATGCTCAAGCTGGCTGCCAGGGAGGCCGATATCATCGCGATCGGCTCAAGAATCACCCGACAAGGTCCAGATCCGACAGATGTTCCTCTAGAGCAGAAGCTTGCCTGGATCAGAGAAGCGGCGGGAGAGCGCTTCACAGAGCTGGAACTGGGCCAGACGGTCTACGACATGAACATTACTGATAGTGGAGCTGAACTCGCTGCACAGGGAGGCGGACCGCCGATCCCGAAGCGACCATTCAGTACCGGGCAGGCGGTCACGCACCTGCTCGAGCAACGAGATCGCTACGGTTTTTCCTATATCCATGTCTACGAGGGTCAGATGGAGAACTTTGCTCCGGTCGTCGCACGACTCGCCCCTAAGTAGGGGAACGCATTGGTCAACCTTGCTGATCCATAAACACGAAACGTCCGGAGGTTGTTTCCCCACCTTCGGGCGGGTCACTTTTCGTAGAACGAAAAATATTTTTGCGCTCGTATAGGCGGCGAAAATCAGGATTCTACCTATCTCAAAGAGGAACAAACAAAGGATCTATACTGATGTACACGACTGAACCAGCGCGCTTGCGCGCTCCTCATCTTCACAGGCAGGGCAGTGCGACGCAACTCATCGTAGATGGGAGACCGTTTCTGGTGCTCGGCGGGGAACTGCACAACTCCAGTTCGTCGAACATCGAATATATGAGGCCCGTCTGGGAGCAGTTGCAGGCCCTGAAGCTCAACACCGTGCTGGCTTCCGTCTCCTGGGAACTCGTCGAGCCTGAAGAGGGTTCGTTCGATTTCACGCTGGTCGATGGACTCTTGCAAGACGCGCGCCGCTCCAACATGCGTCTCATATTGCTCTGGTTCGGTAGCTGGAAGAATGGCATGTCCAGCTACGTCCCTGCGTGGGTGAAACAGGACTACCGCCGCTTTCCCCGCGTGAAGATCAAGAACGGGCAGACTATCGAGGTGCTTTCGACGCTGGCAGAGACGAACTGGCAGGCGGACGCCAGGGCGTTCGCGGCGCTGCTGCTCCATATTCGTAAGGTGGATAGCGACCATCACACGGTCATTATGGTACAGGTGGAAAACGAGGTCGGTATACTGGGAGACGCGCGCGACCGCTCCGACGTAGCAAATAGCGCGTTTGCCGGACCTGTGCCGCAGGAGCTGATCGATCAACTCCTGTCGCACCGGGACGAACTGGGCGCAGAAATTCAACAGCGCTGGGAGGCGCGCAGCTTCAACCTCACAGGCTGTTGGGAGGAGATCTTTGGCGATGGCCCGGAGACCGAAGAGTTTTTTATGGCCTGGAACTATGCTCGTTACGTCGATAGGGTAGCCTCCGCTGGCAAGGAGGAATACGCTATTCCAATGTTTGTGAATGCCTGGCTGTCTAATCCACAACAGGTGCCCGGTGACTGGCCGAGCGGCGGCCCGCTACCACACACGCTCGATATCTGGCTTGCAGGTGCGCCGCATATTGACATACTGAGTCCAGATATCTATTTAGGCGATTTTCGGGAGTGGTGTCGCCAGTATACGCGGCGTGGCAATCCACTCTTCATTCCAGAGATGCGGCGTGACGAGAGCCAGTGGAATGTCTTCTACGCGCTCGGACAGCACGACACCATCGGTACCTCGCCGTTCGCCGTTGATTCGATCGAGGATCCCGCGCATGCTCTCCTCGGCAAGAGCTACGCGATATTAAGGCAGCTCGCTCCTCTCATACTGGAATACCAGGGAAAGGGCGAGATGGTCGGTTTCCTGCTCGACAAGGAGCATCCCACCATCAAGCAAGAGTTGAACGGGTATGAACTGGAGATCTCGCTGGATCAGCTTTTCGATTATAAAAGCGAGCACGCCTATGGCCTGATCATAGCCGCGGGCCCAGACGAATTTATTGGTACCGGTCACGGCTTCGGGGTAAAATTTCGACCCACGACTCCCGGCCCGACTTACGGGGGCATTCTAGCTGTCGATGAAGGAGCGTATCGCAACGGGAAGTGGCTCCCTGGTCGCCGCTTGAACGGCGATGAGACGGCCCAGGGAGCCCTGTGGCGCTTTCCTGCCTCGGACTCGCGCATTGGCATTTTCCCCTCTTCGCTGCTCAGCACTGGTATCGCACGGTGCTTCGTGTATCGTTATGAATAGAGAACTATGCGATAATGTACGGTAGTCAGCTTGATTGTTTTCTACTCAGACCGCGACATGGCGAAAGGAACAGGTACATGCTTGATCACGTAGAGAACCTGCCTGGCAAGATGACCTTGCAGGAAAAAGTCGCGCTGCTTGCCGGTACAAACGGGTGGTACACCAATGCGGTGGAGCGACTGGGCATCCCCTCGTTGAAGATGACTGATGGCCCCAATGGGGCTCGTGGAGCGGGTGGCTTCTCCAGTAATGTGAAGGCCACCTGCTTTCCGGCTGAGATCTCGCTGGCCTCGACCTGGAATACGGACCTGATCGAGCGCGTCGGGCAGGCGCTGGCCCGCGAGGCGAAGATGAAGGGCGCGCAGGTGTTGCTGGCGCCAACCGTCAATATCCAGCGTTCTCCATTGGCGGGGCGCAACTTCGAATGCTTCTCCGAGGATCCTTATTTATCCGCTCGCCTGGCTGTGGCCTACATCACGGGCCTGCAGCAGGAGGGCGTTGGGGCCTCGATCAAACACTACGTCTGCAATGACTCCGAGTTCGAGCGCTACAGCATCAGTTCGGAGGTACGCGAACGAGCGTTGCGCGAACTCTATCTGGCACCTTTCTACACTGCTGTGCGCGAGGTCAAGCCGTGGACCATTATGGCAGCGTACAACTACGTGAACGGCGTCCCCGCTTCGGAAAGCTCGTATCTGCTGACCGATATTTTGCGCGGCGAGTGGGGCTATGATGGCGTGGTCGTCTCGGATTGGTTCTTCTCGGTCAAAAGCACCGCCGCCTCCGTGAATGCCGGACTCGATCTGGAGATGCCCAGCCCGGTGTGGCGTGGCGAGAAGCTACTCGCGGCGGTCGAACAGGGCGAGGTTACAGAGGCGACCGTAGATACGAGCGTGCGCCGCCTGCTGCACCTGCTGGTCAAGGCGGGCCTCTTTGAGCACCCAGAGATAGTTCATGGACCGGGCAGTGAGGCGCTGGAGCAGGCCCTTGATCTGCCAGAGCATCGAGCCCTGGTGCGGGAGGCGGCTGCGGAAGGCACCGTCCTGCTCAGAAACGAGCAGCAGGTTCTGCCGCTGCAGCGCGAGCGTCTCACCTCGCTTGCGCTGATCGGTCCCAACGCGAAGGTGGCGCAGATTATGGGCGGAGGCAGCGCCCAGGTCAACGCGCAGTATGCGATTACGCCCTTCGACGGCATCCTAGCCCAGGTCGGAGAGCGCGTCAGTGTGCGCTACGAGCAGGGCTGTACCAACTTTAAGTTGCTGCCCCTCATCGATCCCAGCCTGCTCCTGGCGGGCGCTGAAGGAGACGAGCATGGACTCGCTCTGGAATACTTCAATAACGGCGATCTGACAGGTGCTCCTGTGCAACGCGAAACGAGAGTGAGCTCGGAGTTCCCCTGGATCGATACGGTTCCCACAGGGGTCAATCCAGAGCATTTCTCGGTGCGCGCGAGCGGTCGCTTCACACCGGAAGAGACGGGTGCCTATACCTTCGGGCTGCTCAGCGCTGGTCTCAGCCGCCTCTTCGTAGATGGTCGCGAGGTGGTCGATAACTGGACTAAGCAAACCCACGGCGGTGGGTACTTCGGCTTCGGGAGTACTGAGGTGCAGAATGTTGTCACCTTGCAAGCCGGGCGCGAATATCTCCTCGCGCTCGAATTCGCGCGTTCAAAGACAGCTCCCCTGGCTGCCGTACACCTGGGCTGTCTCCCACCCGTTCCGGCTGATGCGATAGAACGCGCCGCGCGGCTCGCTGCTTCCTCCGACGTTGCCATTGTCTGTGTGGGCTTCGGCGGTGAATGGCAGAGCGAGGGCTTCGACCGGCCAGATATGGAGCTGCCCGGCAAACAGAACGAGCTGGTCGCAGCGGTCGCGGCGGCCAATCCAAAAACGATCGTCGTGCTCAACACCGGCTCGCCCATTACCATGCCCTGGCTCAACCAGGTCGCGGCGGTCTTGCAGGCATGGTACCCCGGTCAGGAGTGTGGCAATGCCATCGCCGATGTGCTCTTTGGGAATGTGAATCCATCGGGCAAGCTGCCCCAGACCTTCCCCATGCGCCTGGCAGACAATCCCGCCTACCTCAATTTTCCTGGCGAGAACGGCAAGATCTACTATGGAGAGGGGCTCTTCGTCGGCTATCGCTACTACGATAAGAAACTGATCGCACCGCTGTTCCCCTTCGGCTCCGGCCTCTCCTACACGACCTTTGACTACAGCTCGCTTGCTTTGAGTGCGCGGGAGATCGAACCCGGCGACACGCTGCAGGTCTCGATCGATGTCACGAACACGGGAGCACGCGCGGGCAAAGAGATCGTGCAGTTGTACGTCCGAGATGAGCAGGCGAGCTTGCAGCGGCCCGAAAAAGAGCTCAAAGCCTTCGCCAAGGTGCATCTTGAGGAGGGCGAGCGCAAGACGGTGACGCTCTCCATCGATCGCGAGACGCTGGCCTATTTTGACGACTCAACACACGAGTGGGTCGCCGAAGCAGGGCAGTTCACGCTGCTAGTTGGTGCGTCGTCGCAGGATATCCGGGCCACGGCTACCTTTGCGCTCACTGAATCGCAACGCTGGCCGGCTTGAAAAGCAGGGCCGATAATGTAGCATAGAGAGAGGAACGAACAAATTCGAGAATGATTGGAGAAAGATATGACGGAGTGGTTTGAAGGCGATATTTCGGCTAATGAGATCACTATCCATTACCATCGCACCAGAAGCAACGACGAACCATTCATCCTCCTGTTGCACGGCATCACGGATAGTGGCCTGTGCTGGTCGCGCGTGGCCCGCGATCTTGACGGCGATATCGTGATGACCGATGCACGCGGCCACGGTCACTCCAGCGATCCAGGAGCGGAGTTCTCACTTCCTCTCCTGGCCGCCGATGCTGTCGCAGTCATCCAGGCATTGAACCTGGAGCGGCCCTACGTCTTTGGACATTCGATGGGCGCCATCACTGCCGCCGTGCTTGCCGCGACGTATCCCGATCTGGTGCGGGCCGTCGTGCTCGAAGATCCGCCCTTGACGGGTAGGTCGCCTGCTCGATTGCAACAGGGAGGCATACAGGCGTGGCAGTGGCTTTTCGACCTCAAGAAGCTATCGCGGGAGGAGCGCATCACCAGGGGGTTCGCCATGAATCCCAACTGGGTTGAAGAGGAGATTGTCCCCTGGGCCGACTCCAAAGCCGAGGTGCGCAGTGACATTCTGGAGCCTGCGCTCGCGGCTATTGGCGACGTTTCGTGGCGCAACGTCATAGCGCGCATCACGTGTCCCATCTTGCTCGTTACGGGCGATCCTGAGCTGGGCGCAATCGTAACGCCCGAAACGGCCCAGGAGGCGGCTCGGCTCTGGAAGCAGGGCGAGGTGGTGCATATCGGAGGTGCCGGCCACAACGTCCACTGCGAACGCTACGACGAAGCGATGGCAGCCGTCCATGCCTTTTTGAGCCGCAATTAGTAGGGATGGAGCTTGCCCCCATCCGGCTCGGGGAGCACGATCATGCCTATGATAGAGGTCTTTGGGTAGGTGGATGGAGGCAAGCCCCATCCCTACTATGCCTGTAGCCCGAGCCGTTCCTGCAGGTAGTCGCGGCAGATCCGCAGGCTCTCTTGCGGCGTGGTTAACGAAACGTCGATCTCGACGGTGATCCAATCGTTGTAGCTCACGTCCTGTAGAGCCTGCATGATCGGAGCGTAATCGATCACCCCATGCCCCAGTTCGCAGAAGATGGGCAGGCGCTCCGTGCCCGCCGCCACCTGCACGCCGATCTGCTGTTGACGGCGCTCCTCGATGACGCCCGCGCGCAGATCTTTGACGTGCATGTAGCGCATGCGTTCGGCGTAGCGCCGGATCATGGTGCCCACATCGATCTCCGCCGCCGTCAGGTGTGCCGTATCGGGACAGAAGAAGACGTAGTGCGGGTCCGTCAACTCCATGATCGAATCGATCTCCGCCTCGGTCTCGATCTCGGTGCCGAGATGCGGGTGGACACAGGCCAGTACGCCCAGGTCGTAGCAGGCGCGCGCCGCTTCGTTAATCGTCCTTGCGGCCTCGCGCAACTCCTCATCCGTGCTGCCACCGGGCGTGCGAGGACCACCGGGACCGAAGACGAGGCGGTCCACGCCCAGGGCGGCAAGAAAGCGCGCCAGGCGGGTATTGTATGCCACGACCTCCGCCCGCTTCGTGGCATCTCCAAAGCGACCGCCGCCGTACAGGGCCGAGAGGCGCAGGTTGTGAGAGGCGAGCAGTTCCCGGAGCTCCTCTGGATGCTGCTCATAGACGAGCGCGTTTCTTGGAAATGGCTCGCAGGCGTGAAAGCCCAGCTCCTCTACCTCGCGCAATCCCTGCTCAAAATGCTCTCCCCAGGTGATCAGATGGCAGGATATGGGATTCCTTGACATAGCGTTTCTCCTTCTATAACCATTAAGATATCACACCACAGGCATCCTGTTTCAATTGGATAGGGTTATTCTAAATCCCCTCTTTTCGTGAAATGTGCGATACGCGGTAACTGAGAATGTTCAGGCCATTGTAAGGTGAGCCTCCTTCGCTGCAAGTTGGCTATCAGGCCCAGGCACCATAATCTGTCCGATAGTATTTCTCAGTCCAGGAAGAGGCGTAATGGAATTTGAAGGTATTTCACCCGGTACGTTGCAGGAGCAGGACGCGGCGGCAGAGCCTGTCGTCAAAAAGCGTTCGCGCAAGCGCAGCATCGCGTTTTTCATCGTGATAAGCGTCGTGAATGCCGGGCTGCTGATCCTTCTCTGGACGCAGCTCCTGACGCCGGCGAACAAACAATCCGCGGCCACCACGAGCGATACGACCACGCTGGGTGACATCAGTAGTCCGCTGATCGGCAAGTCCGCGCCCGACTTCACCCTGTCCACACTCAATGGAAGCGGCGCGAAGCTGCGCCTGTCGGACTTCAAGGGGAAGGCGATGGTGCTGAACTTCTGGTCATCGACGTGCGAACCCTGTACGGCGGAGATGCCTTTCTTGCAGAGCTCCTGGTCGCATATGAAGTCGCAGGGAGTAGTTTTTATCGGCATCGATGAGCCGGAGAGCATCAGCGCCGCGCAGAGTTTTCTGCGCCAGCACAACATCACGTATCCCAATGTGCAGGATAGCCTGGGCAGCACGACGACGACCGATTATGGCGTGACGGGCACGCCTGAGACTGTATTTATCAATAAGGATGGCGTCGTTGTGGCGAAGTGGATCGCTCCATTGACCAGTAAGGGATGGCAACTTGAGATGGCGAAGCTGTCAACTTCGCCGAAGTAGCGACAGAGAGATGTTAGAGATTCGCGTGGTGATGCGCACCGCCCATACGCTGGCCGGAGCGGCCTGGGTAGGGGGTAGCCTGTTCTATCTCATGGTGGTGATACCGGCGTTGAAGATTGGCGGACCTGCTCCCGTGATTGCTGCTAAGATAGCTGAGCTGTTCAGGGGCATGGTGAATATCTGCGTAGGGGTGCTGCTGCTCAGCGGTGGCTACCTGGTCTTTGATCGCCTGACGCAGACGATGCTTGGCGTGCCTTACCTGGTGGTGCTGGGCTTGAAGATTGCCGCCGCGCTAGTGATGTTTGTCCTGGCGTTCTACATGGCGCAGAGCAATGTGCGCCGCCTGGCGAAGCGTTCGACGCGTCTGTCGAAGCTGGCTCCGCAGTTGATGCTGGCCCTGGGCTTATTTGTGTTCTTGTTGGGCGCTGTGTTGAATAGTCTCTTCGAGGCGGCGCCTCGTTAAAATAGGGATGGACGCGCTATACATAATTGGAGGTCGTTATCGTGCAGGCTGCTATTACTACGCCGAAGAGGCGACGGTTCCCGCTCAGTTTTATCCTGGCTGGCATTGCTATTTTGGGGGCCGTGCTCTATTTGGTGTTCGCCAATACGCAGGCCAATGCGGTCTACTACATGACCGTCCCGGAGCTAAAGCATTGTACAACCTGCATGGCACAATCGGTGCGCGTGGCCGGTGGTGTGGAGGCTGGCTCGGTTGTCCGTAACGACGCACAGCAACTGATCACCTTTACGATCTCCGATGGGAAGCAGTCGCTGCCCGTGGCATATACCGGTATTGTGCCGGATATCTTTCGGCCCGGCATCCAGGTTGTCGTAGAGGGTCACTACACGGGGCAGGGACCGTTCAAGGCGCAGACGCTGCTCGCTAAATGTCCGTCGAAATTTCAGTCCGCGACTCCGACGTCGAAATAGGGAAGTATCGTGTATTTTTCAGATCCTGGCACTATTGCTCTTATCCTCGCAGCAGGCTTTGCCCTGTATACGATCTTTGCCGCCGTTCTAGGGGCGAGGCGCAATATGCCGCTGCTCATTGTGAGCGCGCTGCGCGGTGCGCTGACGGTGACGTTCTTTTTGCTGCTGGCCTCGGCGGCGCTGGTCGTTTCGTTCCTGACGCATGACTTTGGGGTGCGCTATGTGGCGGAGCAATCGAGCCTGAGCATGCCCTGGTACTATACAGCGGCAGCGTTCTATGGCGGTCAGGAGGGCTCGCTGCTCTACTGGTCGTTGATGCTCTCGGTCTTCACTGCTATCTTCGTCTTTACGTCGAGGCGCGCGCCCGCCGCCCTGGTTCCTTACATTGTGGCGACGCTGATGGGCATTCAGGTATTCTTTCTGCTCATGCTCACGACGATCTCCAGTCCCTTTGTGCGCCTGCCGATCGCGCCTCTCGACGGCACGGGCCTGAATCCGCTGCTGATGGACCCCGGCATGCTGGTGCACCCGCCGACGCTGCTGATGGGCTACATGAGCTTCTCGGTTCCCTTCGCCTTCGCGATGGCGGCGCTGATTGCGGGTCATCTGAATAACGACTGGTTGCGCGCGATCCGACGCTGGACGCTGGCGTCGTGGGCCATTCAGACAGCGGGCCTCACGCTGGGCGCGTGGTGGGCCTATCACGTGCTGGGCTGGGGCGGGTATTGGAGTTGGGACCCGGTTGAGAACGCGGCCCTCCTGCCCTGGCTGACGGCGACTGCGTTCCTGCATTCGACGATGGTGCAGGAGCGCCGGGGCACGCTCAAAGTCTGGAACCTCTGCCTGGTGATTGCCTCTTTCGCGCTCTCGATCTTCGGCACTTTCGAGGTGCGCAGCGGCGTGATCAGCTCCGTCCACTCGTTTGCCTACTCTGATATCGGCGGCTACTTCCTGGTTTTCCTGGTAATCGTCATTGCCTTCTCCAGTGGCGTCTTCCTGTTCCGCCTGCCGAAGCTGCGTCCGGAGCAGGAGTTCGATTCGGTCGTCTCGCGCGAGGGCGTCTTCCTGCTGAACAATCTGCTCCTGGTCGGCATCGCGTTTGCGACACTGTGGGGCACGATCTTTCCGCTGATATCGGCGGCGTTCCGGGGCCAGGCGATAACGGTGGGGCCGCCGTTCTATACGCAGGTGATCAGTCCGTTGCTGATCGTCCTGATGCTGGCTATGGGAATCGGTCCTCTGCTGGCGTGGCGCCGCACTTCAACGCGTGCGCTGTGGCGCAATCTGTGTGTGCCCGCTGTCGGCGCGGCCCTGTGCGCGATCGTCCTGCCGCTCGCGGGCGTGACCGATGTGACGGCTAATATCGGCTTCGCTATCTGCGCCTTTACGGCTGGCACGATCATCTACGAGCTCTGGCGCGGCGTGCGTGTGCGTCACAAGCACGGCGAGAACTACATCTTCGCCCTGTATATGCTCTTTGAGCGCTACCGGCAACGCTACGGCGGCTACCTGGTGCACCTGGGGATGGTCTTGCTGGTGGTCGGTATCATTGGCTCGCACTTCTTCCAGCTCCAGCAGGATAGCGTGCTGAAGTCGGGGCAGGAGATGAGCATTGCGGGCTATCGTTTCGTCTACTTTGGCAATATCGATATGAACCAGAGCGATTCCGAGACGGTGGTGTCGCAGGTGCAGATCTGGCACGATGGTCAGTTGCAGCGCTACATCTATCCGGGCCGCACGATGTACCACAATTTCGGCAATCAGCCTGCCAGCCTGATCTCGATCACGACTTTTGGCCTGACCGACCTTTATGTCTATCTGGACGATTGGAGCGGCAATACGCAGGCGACGATCCGCGTCTTCGTCAATCCGCTGGTGCCGCTTGTCTGGTTTGGCGCTGTGGTGATGCTCCTGGGCGGCGTGATCTGCTGGTGGCCGCGGCGCGTGGCGGCAACTGCCACGAGGCCCGCTCCCGTGGCGCTTGAGCCGCCGAAGCCGGCGAGCTTAGAGGACGAGGGGGTTATCGTATGAGGCAGAGAGGCGCGCTATTCTTGCTGCTATCCATCGTCGTCCTGGTGGCGCCGCTCTGGTCGTTTATGTCGCTGAACTCCGCGGCCCACAAGACGCTCGATCAGCGTGTGCAGGAGGTCGGGGCGCAGTTGAAGTGTCCCGTGTGCCAGGGCGAATCGGTGGCCGACTCGCCGTCTCTGATCGCCCAGCAGATGCGCGGCTCTATCCGTGCGCAGTTGCAGGCGGGCAAGTCGGAGCAAGAGGTCGTTCAGTACTTTGTGAATAGCTACGGGCAGGGGATTGTGTGGACGCCGCAGTGGCAGGGCTTTACGCTGCTGGCCTGGCTGGTGCCGATCGTGCTCCTGCTGGGAGGAACCGGGCTGCTATTCTTGACCCTGCGCGAGTGGCGCTCTGCGGTCCCTGGAAGCACGAATGAGGATGAGCAGGTGGGCATCGATGATGCCGAACTGGAGCAGTATCGCGCGCAGCTTGAGCAGGAACTGGCGGACGAAGATCCGCTGTTCCGCCACCTGGGTATGGAGGGGCGCTGATGTTCATGTCGATTGGTGTCGCGCTCGCGCTGGGCATCCTGGGGCTGGCCTTCGTGCTCTATCCGCTGTTCCGCCAGCGCTCCGTCGAACCGGCAGGCGCACCGGTGGGGGACGAGGGAACTGTCGCCCCCGTCGAGCGCGAACTGGCGGCCCGCAATGCCTTGCAGGAGGTCGAGCTTGATTTCCAGCTTGGCAATATCGCCGAGCCTGACTATAAAGCACTGCGCGAGCGCTATATGCGCCGCGCGCTTGCCTCGTTGCGTTCCCGCTACGAGCACGAGCAGGAACTGGATGATGAGATCGAAGAGCAGTTGCGCAAGATGAAGGAACAGGGAAATGATGATGAGGCGCGGTGAACATTATTCATCTCAAAGAGTGGCACTCCGTCGCCCTGCGCGTGATGGTCGCCCTGCGCTGATTGGTCTCATCGCCCTCGCCCTCGCTCTCGCCCTCGTCGCGTCGCTGTTTCCGTTTGCCAGCGCCTCGGCGCATACTATCGTCGGCGGCACCGGGCGTATCAGCGGACATCTGCTGAATGGCTCTCACAAGAACGCACTCGTGTCGGGACAGGCTGTGACCTTGCAGATGTCGCAGGACGGAAGCGCGCGTGATCTTCAGATCACGACGACCGATGCGCACGGCTCTTACACCTTTTCCAATCTGGCGACCGATAGCGCCATCAGCTACGCGACCTATATCAACTACCAGGGCGCTCAATACATCTCCGATATCGTCACGCTCGCTAAAAAGCCCACGCAGCAGGTAGACCTGACCGTCTTCGACGCTACCAGCAGCACGCACAACCTGGCGATCCTCCGCTCCACCGTGCTTATCCAGGAGCCGGACGCCCAGAAGTCTATGTTCACGGTCTCCGCACTGTTCGTCTTCCAGAATCTGGGCCTGCAATCTTATGTTGGTTCGCTCGATGATAGCCAGGGCAAGCCCAACGCGCTGCTCTTCTCGCTACCGAAGAACGCGCGCGCCATCAGCCTCGACTCGGGTTTTTCCGGCTACAAGTCGATCCAGGTGAATGGCGGCTTCGCGACCAATGCAGCCGTCCCGCCGGGCCAGAGCGAGTTCGCCTTCTCGTTTGAGGTTCCCTACACCTCGTCGGTCTACGACTTCAAGTACGACGCGCAGTATCCGACGGTGGACCTCTCCTTTATGGTTGCGCCCTCTATCCACGCCAGTTCGGGCTCGCTGACGCCACAGGGCATTGAGACGGCGAACGATCATCCCTACCAGCTCTTCAAAGGCAGCGAACTGCTCACCAATCAAGAGGTACACGTAAACTTTGAGGGACTGCCCTCCCCATCCAGCTCGTCGTCGTTGCTCAATCTCAAGTACGTCTGGCTGGTCGTGGGCATTCTAATCCTGCTAGCCATTATCGTTACCGCCTCGGTCCTATCGCGCCTGCAGGATCACAAGAAGCGGCGCACGCATAGCAAACGCTCTGGCAAAGGGCGGCGGGACGAGAAGAGATCCGCCAGGAGGTCCCATCCCGAAGATCGCAAACAGGAGCTGATGCAGGAACTCCTCGATCTGGATAAGGCGTATGAAGACGGCAAACTGAGCAAAGCCGTCTATCAAGAGCGCCGTGCCCGCGCGAAGGCTCGCCTGCGCACCTTCATGAGCGAGCAGGAGGCAACCCGGAAATGAACGGTCTGCCCTTCAACCATACCCCAGCCCCCGTAGGGACTCGATTTATCGCGTCCTGCGATTCATCGCCCCGCCCTTCAACATCCGATGGTAACAAATTATCCGCTGCCATACCCGACGCTCCCAATGAAATCCGCATGGTGCAGATCCGCGACCTCAAGAAAAGCTTTACCCTGAAACCTGTCCTGCGCGGTATCAACCTGGATGTGTGGCAAGGTGAGCGCGTCGCCTTGCTGGGAGCCAACGGTGTCGGCAAGACAACGCTGCTACGCATCCTCGCCTGCCTGACGCGGCCCGACACCGGAACCGTCTCGATCCTGAGCCTCGATAGCGTCCAGCAAGCCCAACAGGTGCGCGCCCTGGTCGGCATCGTCGCGCACCAGCCCTATCTCTACCCGGAACTGACAGCCCTGGAGAACCTGCTCTTCTTTGCGCGCATGTACGCGGTGAAACACGGACGTGAGCGCGCCGTTGCCCTCTTGCAGCACGTTGGCATGGAGCGACGCATGCATGAGCGCGTCGGTACGTTTTCGCGCGGACAGGTGCAGCGCCTCGCCTGGGCGCGTGCCCTTTTGCATTCGCCCCGTCTGCTCCTGCTCGATGAGCCCGATACTGGCCTGGACCAGCAGGGACACGAGCTTGTCGATGCGCTTTTGACCGAGCACGCAGGGCAGGGTGGCTGTGTTCTTTTCACGACGCACCAGCTCGATCGTGCCCTGGCGCTCGCCGATCGCGTGGTTATTCTCGACGCTGGCCGTATCGTCTTTTCGCAGAAGAGCGCGGGCCTGGACCTGGACTCCTTGCAGCGCGTCTACCAGGGGGTAATGCCATGAGTACAGCGCGCATCTTTTTTATCCAGGTGGGAGCGATCCTGGAGAAGGATATACGCAGCGAACTGCGCAGCAAGCAGACCTGGATCAGTATGGGCATGTTCGCACTGCTAGTGCTGGTCATCTTCAACTTCGCCTTCGATCTGCGCGTGGACAACAAGGCCGCCGTCGTACCGGGCGCGCTGTGGGTCGCTTTCATCTTCGCCAGCCTGCTTGGCCTGGGACGCACGATAGCCGCCGAGCAAGATTCTGGCTCAATGGACCGCCTGCTGCTCTGCCCAGTCGACCGCAAGGCAATCTATCTTGCGAAACTGCTAGGAAATTTGCTATTTATCGGAGTGGTAGAGATCGTGGCCCTGCCCATCTTCGCCGCGCTCTTCGATGTGCCGCTCTTTGTGGGGCAGCTCATCCCGATTGTGCTTCTCGGCACGTTGGGCGTCGCTACAATCGGGACGCTATTCTCAGCGATGGCCGCCGCCACGCGCGCCCGCGAGCTGCTGCTGCCATTACTGGTCTTTCCTTTGATCGTACCGATCGTCATAGCAGCGGTGCGCGCCACCGGCTCCCTGCTCGCGCCGGGAGCGAACGAGCCGCCGTGGCTGGGACTCATTATCGCGTTTGATATAATTTTTTTGAGCCTTGCGACGCTCCTGTTTCAATATGTTATCGAGGAGTAGAGGCCCTGTGAGGAATAAAAAGGAGAATATACTATGGCCCTGGCAAAGCGCGAGACGCGCATCGAACAGCAGAGCACGAAAGCGCCACCGCGCGCGGGCGTGCCGGTGGCATCCCTGGTACTGGGCGCGCTTTCATTTATCGGCATGATGATCTCTTTGTGGATGATTTTTCTGTATGCCCCGACCGAAGCTGTCCAGGGAGACGTACAGCGCATCTTCTACTTTCATGTCCCGATGGCCTGGATCGGCATGCTCGCCTTTGTGATCGTTGCGGTGACCGGCATTGCCTATCTGATTAAGAAGGACGAGCGCTGGGACTGGGTTGCGCGCGCCGCCGCTGAGTCCGGCGCGGTCTTTATCACGCTGGCGATCATCCTGGGCTCCATCTGGGGCAAGATGACCTGGGGCACGTGGTGGACATGGGACCCCAAGCTAACGGCTGTGCTGGTCCTGTGGTTTATGTATATCGCCTACATTATGTTGCGTAGCTACATGGGACGCAGTGCCAGCAGTGCCTATGCCGGCGCAGTGCTGGCGATCGTCGGCGTCATCGACGTTCCTATCATCTACCTGTCGGTGCAGTGGTGGCGCACGCTCCATCCAGGCCCCGAGGTGGCGGATGGAGACCTGCCCGCGTCCGTCGTGTTGACCCTGATGGTCGCGCTGACCACATTCACCCTGTTCTACTGTTTCCTGATGGTGCAGCTCTATAATCTGCAGAAACTCCAGGCGCAGGCCCAGCGCCTGCGCGCCAGCGTCGAATACGGACTTGATGAATAACGGAAAAGGATAGATCTATGCAAGGAGTTACTTATCTTGTCGCGGCCTATGCCATCGCGTGGGTTGGCCTGTTCGTCTATCTCGCGTTTCTTACTATGCGCATCCGTGGTGTGCAAACCGAGCTTGCCGCCGCGACCGAACTGGTGCGCGAGCAGCAGGAGCGCGGACGCTCACAGGAGTCCTCTACGTGGGACGCGGAGAAGTCACCTGAAACACACAGCCACGAGGAGCGATAAGTCTATGGATATTAAAGAAAGAACGTCTGAGGCTGTCTCGTCTCCCGAGACGCCAGCGCGCGGCTCAGGCGCGGGCCGCATCGCGCTGCTCGCTATTGGTGACGCTATCGTCTTCATCGTCTTTGCCTTCATTGGTATGCGCAGTCACAAAGAGTCGTTGACGCTGTCGGCGGTCCTGATAACCGCCGCGCCCTTTGCGATCGGCTGGTTCCTCGTCTCGCCCTTCGTCGGTGCATTTCGCCGTAGCGTTACCAGCCAGGTGGGCAAGATGTCGCTGCGTACCGTGCTGGCGTGGCTGGCGGCGTGGCCTGTGGGTCTGCTCCTGCGCGGCATCACCCGACAAGAGATTCCGCCCGTGACCTTCGCCCTCATCACACTGGTTACAAATGCCATCTTCCTGCAGATCTGGCGCGTCCCCTTCGCCTGGATCGTTAGCCGCCGGAAGCGCTGATGAGTAGTATGCAGGGCGACCGCAAGGATCAATACAATTCACGTAACGATGTAACAGTAGGGACAAGGGGTGGCGGCGGGGCAGGGAGGGGGTGTATGGATTACCCACATCGTCAGGTGAGTTCGGTCAGGACATCGTAGAGCTAGGGAGCGGCGAGAGCAGCGGTGCGGGACTTGCGTTCTTGCAGGGAGCGCAAGCGATGCTGA
>DAOTTD010000036.1:0-6417 GCA_034438015.1 Ktedonobacteraceae bacterium
TATCCGTGTCATAGCCATCCGGTAACGCCATGATAAAATCATGCGCGTGCGCCTGTTTGGCCGCGTTAATGATTTCTTGCTTACTGGCGTCAAGTTTCCCGTAGCGGATATTGTCCGCGACGGTCCCGGCAAACAAATAGACATCTTGCTGGACAATACCGATATTCCTTCGTAATGAGCGCAAGGTAACATCTCGGATATCCTGCCCATCCAGCAGTATTTTTCCCGCATTTACTTCGTAGAAACGCGGAATTAACGAGCAGAGCGTTGTTTTGCCAACACCGGAAGACCCGACTAAGGCAACGTATTCGCCGGCTTTTATCTCCAGCGAGAGGTTCTTCACGACATAATTATGATCTTCTTTATACCTGAAGCTGACATCTTTAAACTCCACCTTCCCTCGAACCTGTGTCAAATCAATCGCATCTGCCGCGTCTTGCAGATCGGGCGCCACCTCCATCATATCCATGAACCGGTGAAATCCGGTAATTCCTTCCTGATAGAGCCTGCCAAAATTGACTAATTTCTGAATTGGATCGATGAGGATACCGACACATAATAAGTAGGTGAGCAAATCAGCTACATCCAGGGATGCATGAACAATAGCGACGCCACCAAAGATGATCACAGCGATGGTAATAAGCTGGGTGAAGGCAAGTAATCCGCTGGAAAAGTACATCTCACTTTTATAGCCATCTCTGCGGCTGGCGAGAAAACGATTGTTTGCGTAGGCGAACTTGCTTTTTTCAACATCTTCGTTGGTAAATGATTTTACCACTCTGATACCTGCAAGCGTATCTTCAACTTGCGCATTGATATCACCGATTCTATCCTTGCTGCTGCGTAACGCCCTATTCATCTTTTTATTGAAATACAGCGCGTGCACAGCCATAATTGGCACAAAGAGAAAGACGAGCAAGGTAAGCGCAACATTGACCTTCAGCAAGATAATGAAGGCGCCAGTGACCGTCAAACTGGTAACAACGATATCCTCAGGACCATGATGATATAACTCGCTCATTGCGAATGTATCATTGGTAAGCCGGGTCATTAATTGACCGGTGCGTTGTTCATCATAAAAGCGAAACGAGAGCTTTTGATACTGCTCGAATAATTCACTGCGCATGTCGCTTTCCATCCTGGCGCCCATCATATGCCCCTGGAAGTCGATGAACATGGTACACAGTGTATGGACACCAACCAACGCCACCATGAGCGCGCCCATCAGATAGATCTGGTTGAGATCTTGAGGCATATTGCCCTCTAAGATGTTTTTGGTGATGTAGCGCGCACACAACGGAAGGAGCAGTGTAGTCGTCGATACGATAAGCGCGCAGGCCATGTCCGCGAAAAACAAGCCCAGGTATGGTTTGTAGTACGATAAGAACTTCTTGCCGCGCGAACGCGCAGGCGCGCTGGATGAATAGCCAGCTTTTGCCACGGGAAGATCATTCGCCGAGGGCTGCGCCGGCGGTTCTTTCGTGGTCGAATCGGGTGAAAGCAAAGGGATGCTCCTCATGGTAGTGTTCAAACAATCGCAGATCGCACATGACACAAACGTCTCACCCCGCATCGAAAACAAACGAGCGGAGTCAATGGGTGAGGATGCGCGCGACAGGGAGCACCAGCGCGAGAGGAAGTTAAGTAGAAGGCCAGACCATCCTGGCGGAGACGTGGCTTATGGAGATTGAAAGGAGGATGCGTTTTTCAGTGATCGAGAACAGTATGGCGCGAAAAGACATCTCAGCGTCTACGTTTCCCGGGCATCCTCGATGCAACTCCATACCTTCATGCTGGGTATCGATGTTGCGCGGCGTGCGCTTCTGGGCATCCCTACACCTCCTTTCCGAACTGGCAGCGTGGGGAAGCACGCGCCAAAGATAAGAACCTGTATCCTGTATGGGGTGATGATACCATATGGAAAATGCTTGGTCAACTCTGCTCAAGGAAGGGCAGGGCATTTTCAAAGCCTGAGCAGCGAGCCAACCATCCTCTCGGCGTTGCAGCGGTATGAAGCGCGCCGGATCACACGAGCGAACGCTATCGTCCAGCGATCCCTGCAGTCAGAAATATAAACTGATTCAGGCAGATAATCGTGATAATTATGCGGTGGATGCGATTATCGAGGGTGCTTTAAGAGATTTGAGAAAAATGATTGCCCCCTCGTTTTTAATCATCCCAATGTACAATAAAGTCGGGAACTCAATAGATGAACCAGGTATGTAAGAAATCATATTGTCCCTGTCTGATCCACAGATGGCGAAGGAATGGAACGGATATCCTAAGTAGCCAACGCAGGCGCTCTCTGACCTGAACGCATCAACAGAATGAGGAGCAGCAGGAGATGACAGAACACGCTATGAACCTATGAGTGAGAGTTTCAGCATATCCTGTGGAGAGGAAGTCGATGGACCAGCAAGAGGAGAAGTGCATGTGTGAGGCAGCAGGCTGTTCTTCTCCTGGCACCATTTGTCCAGCTTGTGAGCAGTGCTTCTGCTTTCAACACCTGCAACGTTCTTCCTGCGAGGCCTGCCGCAAGATTGTATCTTATCGGTCCTTCGAACACCAACTTGGTCGACTCGTAAGTATTGGTTTGAGCATATTGCTCTGTGGTCTCCTCTTTCTCCTCTTGCCCCGTGATACGGATGGGATCATCATTCAACTGGCCATCTTGCTTTTAGTGGTTGGTGCGATACTCCTCTGGATCGGCTTGCTCGCACGTCTTTGATGCCTTGCGCGACATCGAACGCACGGGTGAGAATGGTGTCTGTTTCCAGAGCCTGTACGATCCGTACCCGGGCCTGCTCTGCGGCATGTTCTTTTACCAGAAGGCGATTCTGATCATGAAAGATCACACCTCGACCATGCGCAAAACCATCGGATGGGCTTCACTGGCTTATGGAGCCTTTACCATCATGTCGGTCGTTGGCCCGATTTTGCTTGAACGGTTCTGGTCCCGGCGTCGATAAGTTCTCCACAGAAGGAACATTCGTGTATGCCTCCCATCGATTTTGGCCTGATGCTTCAGCCCTTTCCCCTCCACTTTCCAGGGAGCAAGCTCTTCGACTATAATCGCCGCTTGATTCGAACCTTGTCGCCTGGCTTTACCACACTGTGGGTCGAGGATCACCTGCACTTGGGCGAAACCGCAACGCATGAGTGCCTGACCACCTTGAGTTACTTTGCTGGCGAATTTCCTCAGTTCCGCGTGGGGGCGCTCGTGTTGTGCCAATCGTACCGCAATCCGGCGCTGACGGCAAAAATGGCCGCCAATCTCCAGTTGCTCTCCGGGGGAAGGTTCATCCTGGGATTGGGGGCTGGCTGGAAGGAAGACGAATATCGTGCCTACGGGTATCCCTTTCCAGACACCAAGACGCGCCTGGAACAATTAGAAGAAGCTGCGATCATCGTGAAGGCCATGTGGACCACGCGCCCGGCCACCTTCGTAGGGAAACACTACAGTATTCATGACGCCTCCTGTGAGCCGCGCCCCCATCCCCCCATTCCGCTGCTCATCGGTGGCGGAGGTGAAGAGAAGACGCTAGCGATAGTCGCTCGCCGGGCGGATTGGTGGAATTTCAATTCTTGCACAATTGAAGAGTACACGCACAAGCTCGCCATGCTGAAAAGCCACTGTGCTCGGGTGGGCAGAGACCCGGCGGAGATCAAACTGACCTACTTGGGTACGGCCAGTGTCTCAGAGAACCCCGCTGAGGTGGTACGCAGCCCGCGGAAGCACTTCGTGGCCGGAAGCAGTGCCGAAGTGATCCGCGAGCTGGAGCGCTTTCATGCCGTGGGGGTAACCCATTTCATGTTCAGGTTTCTGGACCCCGAGTCCCTGGAGCGATTCGTACAGACCGTTGTCCCGCATCTCACCTGACACCGAAGTTGCAAAGAACGTTGGCGGTTCTATCTGTCGAGTTGGAGCACCCCGGAGAGCAGCAGTTTCCCCAGTTGGGCTGAGAACCCTCCAATCAAGAGCAATCCCATCCACTTTTTGAACGGATGTGCGAAGTAGCCACTACTCCTCTCAACATCGCTTGCTCTCACGCCGCTTATATCAGGAGGCAGCTGCGGCGAGATAAGGTCATTTATCTTGAGGGTTACTACTGTATCTCCAATACGGACTTCAGTACGTCCCGTGCGGCGTAAAGCACTAATTGTTTCAGTATCAAGCTGTAGAGATATTCTTCGTCCATCAACGCCGAGGACTTCAGGTTATATTCTGAATCCTCAACAAGTGCCAGACGACTGACTAAACTGAAGCGCCACTAATAAACCTTTCAAGGAAGGTATATTTGGTGACAGGGGATGACGATATTTGTTCACACAGGTAAAATGTAGAAGAAGAGGAGCACATTATCTCTTGATGTCGAGGATTCCTGCAAGGGAATGGATCCTTACAACCATATTTTTATCGTCATAGAATAGGCCGGTTTCGGCTTTCCTTGTATTTAACATGATTAAGCGGGTGTAGTATGGTACAGAGCTAAAACGGCACAGGCATACTTGTGACATAGTACAGAGGCGCCTGCTGGAGCATGCTCTGCTTGAGTTGGTTGAAAGCGGTAGAGGGAGGATACCCGTAGCCGTTGAAGATCGAGCCGCACGTGACTCTTGGGTCGCTCGGCACGCGCGCCTGCCCGGAGGCGCAGGCTTCCGTCATGATGCCGAGGAAGCGCATGGTGTGGTCGTTCTGCTGAAGCCGTATCCAATCCCAGAGGTCGTTGCCGTCATAGATTTCAGGCAATGAGACATCATAAGCGGCTTTCCACGCCACATAGTACCTGTCCTCGTCGGTCCATCTTTGCTCTGGTTGACCCGTCTCTGGATCGACGAGAGGGTCTCCCTGCCGCATATCGCCAAAGTCCACGAGCGGAACTTGGAAGGCGTCATGAGCGGTAAAGCCGTCCACAAACTGCCGCGTCCGGTCCGCTCCATCCCAGGTGGTTTCGGCATCGTAAGCGGCCCACACTTGCAGTTGCTGGTGGTACCCCTGTTCGCGTATCCAGGTGTTCAGCTTGTTCACCATCTCCGCCCATCGGATTCCCACTTCTGTAATACGACAAGCAGGGCCATCGGACGCGCATTGATGATGGTTACTCAGTCCAATTGCCAGCTTGAGGCGGCAGTTCGAGGAGACGCTGCGCCACACGAGCAGGTAACGCTGGGCGGCGGCGGCGATATTGCTATCAGACCAGAAATAGTTGGTGTTTACCGAGAAGGTACCATAGACACCTCTCAATGTATGAGGCTCGCCAAAATCGAGCAGGACGAAACTGGCGTAATGGTTTGTGTCGCATTGATGACTGTTCAATGTCCAGGCGGAATCCCGCCAGGCCAGCGCCTGCATGTCGCTCATGGCGGTACTGGGAGGAGTTTCAACGTACCAGGAACGGGAAAAGGTCGGCCCCGAAGCCTGCACTTCCGTGAAGCTGATGGGCTTGGAGGAATCGGTGTGGGCTTGAATGGCAAGCGACTGCGCGGCATTCCACAGCCTCACATCCCATGTTCGCGCGTAGACAAAGAGCAGGAGCGCGAGCGGCACGAAGACGATGATCCGCGCGAGTGGTGAGAGGCGTCTGCCCTGGGGACGCGGTTTGCTGCGCCGAGTGGCTTGATGCTCTCGCATCACTACCTGATATCCTCCCTGGAAGACCAGTTGAACTACTGTAACATCTCATGACACATCTTGAAAGATGAGTCTGTTGCAATACTAGCACGGTCTTCTCCGTTGCACGGGGAAATCCCTGAGGGACTAGCTGAAAAGTACCGTCTGCTATAAGAGGCTGTGTGGAAAGGCCTCAGAAGGTAGATGAGAGAGGACAAGGCCGATAGATGGGCCTGGTAAGGTGTTCGGCAAGGAATGGTGTCAGATGGTAGAATAAAGGAGGAGTTACAGAAGGAAAGAGAATCCCAAGAAGGGAACGAGGGAAGAGGTGGGGAGATGAAACGAAGAAGCTACCCAAGCGATCTGAGTGAGCAGGAAGGGGCGATTCTCGAGCCACTTATTCCGCCTGCCAAGCCCGGTGGGCATCCACGCACGACCGATATGCGCGAAGTGATCAATGCCATCTTGTACCTGGATCGCACCGGCTGCCAATGGCGAGCCTTGCCGCATGAGTTTCCCCCCTGATCGACGGTGTGGAGCTACTTCCGCACCTGGCGCAACGATGGCACCTGGAAGCGCATGCATACGGCACTGCGCGAAGCCGTGCGCGTGAAACAAGGGCGAGAGGCGACGCCCAGCGCTACCATCATCGACAGCCAATCAGTGAAAATCAGCCAAAAAGGGGGCGGCGCGGCTACGATGGCGGCAAGCGCGTGAAAGGGCGCAAGAGGCATTTGCTCGTCGATACCATTGGGCTGATCGTGGGCGTGTTGGTCCATGAAGCCAACATTCAGGATCATGACGGC
>DAOTTD010000037.1:0-17611 GCA_034438015.1 Ktedonobacteraceae bacterium
GAGGACATGCTATGTCTAATAGCATTGATACCAATCGAGAATATATGACAATATCACAAGCGGCTGAAAAGTCAGGACTGAGCAATGTTTATCTTGCACAATTGCTCAGAAAAGGTACTCTAGAAGGCGTTCAAATCGTGCGAGATTGGATTATCTATACTGATTCGCTAGAAAAATTTCTTGCAACGCCGCGTAAATCTGGTCCTAAAGGCCCACGCAAGAAACCAATAAACACAACATCTACCGAGGAAATTAGTAATACTTAATCTCCTATCATCCTGCAATCTTACTGCTGTCATAGTAGTTTAACCTACATAGTTTAAATGAGGCTCGGAAACAACATCCGCAGGGAAAATAACTATGAGTGAGATTGAAGCATACCAATTTAGGAAAACACGCGAGGATTTCGATGTCACCCAAACTATGCTGGCAGAAGCAACAACTTTGAGCATTAAAACCATCAGTCGCGCAGACCGAGGCGAACCACTGAGCCCATTTGCAATTAAAGTAATATGTGAATACTTCTCCAAACTATACGATCGCCCAGTATCTTTAGAAGAATTGGGCTTAAAACTTCAAAAAAAGAAGCGAGCAAAATCCACAGGAAGCGATGATATTGACAATGGCAACGAGTATGAAATAACAACCTCCGAAACATCCACAGCGTTCAATCAAATATCACAAAACAGATTGAATTATATAAATAATACCGCCAATCCAATACAAAAAACAGGTTCTTCTATAGAATACTATCAAATCCTTGCTAACTATCTTCAACAACAATACACTCAAACGCTCAACTCCTTGGTACCAGGATCAACAAATTTATATGTGAGAGATATAATAAACAATAACAACCTCTTCATTCCACCACCCTGGGAAATGTTACAAGGCACAACCGTATCAACCGATCTCATCATCTATTTGGTCGATGCTTTGATTGAAGGTCAACGCATACTTCTATTGGGTGACGCTGGACAAGGAAAAACTACTATACTCAAGCAGATTTTCTATCTTCTCGCTACCCGATTCTTCAACAAACCAGAGGGTGTATACCTCTTTCCGCTTTATATTCCACTTCGAGAATTTTCATCCTTAGCGGGTAATCCCCTTGAACTACTCTGGAATTATCTCCATGATGAACTTCCTCTTTCGTTCGAGACTTTTGCATCTCTTGCACGAAATAAGCAAATTGTTTTTCTATTTGATGGCTTCGACGAAATAAAAGGAGAACTTACACAACAATTCCTTAACGAACAAACAGCGAGCAAAATTTTTACACAGCCATCAATCCTCTCTTGCAGAAAAAGTTTTTTTGAATTTCATCTTTCTATGTCACCTCTCCGAGAACACTATTCCCAATGGATTGAACTACAACCCTTAAAACTAACGCAATCTGTTAACACATACATTGTGGCGTTTTATCAATACAAGCAACAGAAAATGATGCAAAAAAACGTCACAACTCCCGAAAGCATTATTAAAACCATTCAGGAAAACCAGGAATTACAAGACTTAGCACGACGTCCTTTACTTTTAGTCATGATGCTCGATATTTTCACTGACCCTAAAGAAGCAAAGGAAGAGGAATGGAACATTACAAAGCTCTATGACAAATATACCGAAAAATGGTTGAAAAATGAGGCAGCAAAACCCGGCTCCATACTGAAGTGGAACAAAAAAGCACAACTTTTACAAGAGATAGCTTGGTTAACCTACACGACAAAATTTTCTACATCGTCCCCTTACAGGCTCAGCCAGAATGAGACTTTTACACAAAATGAACTTCTCTCTCTCCTAAAAAACGTCGCAGATCGTTACTATGCAGTCACAGAAAGCCAACTTCTCGACGAATTATGTTTTCGTACACTACTGGCCGTCTCAGAAGCAGACAGCTACTACTTTCTTCACAAAACTTTTCATGAGTACTACGTTGCGAAGTATATCTTCGAATATATGTGCACCAGAGCCCAACAATCAGATGTAGTTGCCATAATTAGCGAAATTCTCAAAGAAGTTCTGCCTTTTGAGGTAGTTACTTTCTTAAAAGATATGCTTAATGCAAAAGAAATAGCACAAAATGAAAAAGACGCAATTATTCAGAACCTTATCAAGGTATATCAAATACATCAAGGAGACGACATTCCGAGCGTTACAATCCGCCAACATGCTAGCCACTACCTGACAAATCTCAAAACACCACATGCCATACAATTTCTTGAACAAATCTACTACCAGGAGCAAAATAAATGGGTTCAACGTGGCATAATGGTCGGCTTGGCATTATACTGCAACAAAATGGATATTCTTGAAGAGTATATCAAATTGATCAGAAATGATCCTGAAGTAGCTTCTATTAATCTTGGCTATCACTTAGTATATTACGGTGACCAGGCGCAAGAATGCGGATACTACGACCAGAAAGGAGAACGATGTGATGGTACACTACGATCCCTCTTTCGCCACATACACAATGAACGCTACAAAAACAGTTGGCCTCTTGACGTACTTACCTTAGCCGATCTTCTAGAAACACGAGGTACAATAATTCTCGCCACACACAAACAAGAACTACCCTTTCTAAAAAAATTTCTCGCACAAGAGAACTGGAAGCAAAGCAACATATTCCAACAGGAAAAAGAACACTTAGAAAAAATCTTGCAAGGAGCTGATCTATGGAAATGAACAACGTAGCAAAATACGTCTACGAAATGGGACAAATGAAAAGAGTAAAACGGTCAGGTTGGTGGATGGCAGGAATCACAAATCCAGAAAGTATAGCCGAACACTCTTTCCGCACTGCCATTCTTGGCTATATCCTCGCCTCTCTTGAAGGAGCAGATCCACAAAAAACTGCCATGATGTGTCTTTTTCACGATACTGGCGAAGCTCGAATTAACGATCTTCATCGCGTCTCAAAAAGGTACATCAACATCGGCAGGGATGAGGAAAGAGCACTTACCGAACAAGTTGAAAGACTTCCACAAGATCTAGCCAAAAATATCATTGCATTTTTTGAAGATTATGAAGGAAGACTTTCGTTAGAAGGAAAACTTGCCCGTGATGCAGATCTGCTTGAGTGCATTTTTCAAGCCAGGGAGTATCAAAGCCAAGGATACGTTGATGTGGAAGACTGGATTACAAATTGCTACGCAGGACTACAAACCGATGCTGCGCGGGACCTGGCAGAAACATGTCTGCAAGTTGAGCCGAAAGAATGGTGGCAAGGATTGAAAATGAAATAATTCTGTGGAAGTGGTCAGAAAAAGATATCATACCGATTTTTGAAGGTGTGAAGTGAAAAGACGTGAAAGCTAGTCAAAACCTGGCTTTCGAGCTTTTCTATTCAAATAGTGGCATGTATCGTGTGAGGATTAGAGCATGGAAACGGCACCTCCAATGATGCTCCCACTCTCGGTCTTTCTCTCCTATGCAGCAAAGCCGAAAGATGGAGCGTTAGTAGAAGAGTTTGAAGCGCATTTGAGCCTCCTGAAACAGCAGGGGTTCATTGCTCCCTGGCATCAACGCAAAATACTCGCGGGCGAGGACTGGCAGCAAATACGCGATCATCATCTTGAAACCGCTTCCCTCATCCTCTTGCTCATCAGTGCCGATTTTCTTGCTTCGGACGAGTGTCGCCAGGAGATGCAGTGTGCCATCGAACGCAGCAAGGCCAAGTCTGCTCTGGTGATCCCCATTTTTTTACGTCCCTTTGATCGCAAGGGTGCTCCCTTCGAACACTTGCTCTGCCTTCCTCGCAACGGTCAACCTATCACCTCGTGGGGAGATACTGATGCTGCATTTACCCACATCGTCAGCGAAATACGCGAAACGATTGAAAAGTACTCATTCTCGCCTGGCAAACACATCAGCGAAAAAGAACGCAAGCTACGAACTCTTTTATTTACCACTCAGAGCGGTTTTCTTCGTAATCGCCTTGAAAGCTTTGTCGGAAGAAGACGCGAACTCGAAGAACTCCAGTACATAATCAATGCGCGTTTCCAGACCGGTGGGTATGTGACCATTACCGGTCAGGCAGGACAAGGAAAGAGCAGTATCATTGCAAAACTCGTGGAGACCTATGGCATCGAAGAGACAGCCTATCACTTTATCCCATTCAATCCTGGTCCTGATCACCAGGTCAATCTCTTGCGCAATCTCATGGCTCGCCTCATTCTCAAATATGACTTGTCTGATCTCTATGTCACCAGCGAGAACCGTGCGGCCTTGCGTGAGTATTTCCCTCATGTGCTTGAGGACGTGGTGAACAAAGGAGGAAAAGAGGTCATCTTTGTGGACGGGTTAGATCAACTCGAAGAAGATTTCGACGGCAAACGTGACCTCAGTTTCCTTCCGAATAATCCCCCTCCAAGCATTGTGTTTGTGGTAGGAACACGTCCCAATGACGCGATGAAGTCACTGGAATTGCTCAAACCGCTTGACCAATATCCTCTGCCAAATCTGAGCAGAGAGGATTTCACGCTCGTATTACAGCATCGGCAGGTCACATTGGAAGCATACCTAGCAGACCGGTTCTATAAGGTGATGGAAGAGAATGCGCTCTATCTTGACTTGGTTGCTAGAGAGTTGTTTGACAATAAGGATCTTTCTCCTGAGCAGGTGATTACCAAAGTCGCTTCCAACCCCTCCAATATCTTCTCGCTCTCGATCGCTCGCCTCAAGCGGCCTCCCATCGAATGGCGTGAGGTGATCAAACCCGTGCTGGGCCTGCTGCTGGCCGCCCCTGAACCACTGGCCTCCTGGCAGATCAAACACATCCTTCAGATTGAAGATGAACGACTCAAAGATGCCCTCACGCGACTGGGAGGACTCGTGGTCGATGCAGGACAACGACGCTATACGTTGTTTCATCTAAAGCTGCGCGACTATTTGCAACAAGATGAAGAGAACGCTCAAAAGGACTATATCTTTGCAACAGATGAACTAGAGGGCTGGCACGCACGCTTAGCCGAGTGGTGTGAACGAGACCTCTCAGCAATCTGGCAGGATGCGAACAATCCAAAGGAGCAGGGAAGGCGAATATATGCACGTCAGCATTATATTACCCATCTCTACTATGCTGGAAAATGGCAACACGTATTTGAGGTATTAGACGAGGGAAGCTATGGACGAGCCAAGGAGCGATATGACCTGAGTACACGCTCCTACGTTCAAGACTTAGATAGAGGACGTCAAGCCGCCGCTCATTATGGATCAACGCTGCAAGAAACGATTGCAATGCTTCCTCTGCTCTGGCGCTATACCCTGTTACGTGGGAGTTTAAGGAGTCGAGCCGACCAATACGGACTAGAAACCTTTCAATTGCTCCTTCTCCTGAAGAGAGAACCAGAGGTGTTAGGGCTAGCGGAACTCTTAACTGACGCTCTCTACAAGGTCAAGGTGCTGCTGTTGATGGCTCAATACCTGGCAAGGCAGCCAGAGCGACAAGCAGAACGTACACAGATCTTCTTTCGAGCCTCTGAAGTTGCTCGTAGCATAGAGGAGAGCGACCCGCGAGCAGAGGCGTTGAGGGCGCTGGCTAGTTCCTTAGCGGAAGCAGAGCAGTGGGAACAGGCCGAAGGAGTGGCTCGTGGCATAGAGGAGAGCCACCAGCGAGCAGAGGCGTTGAGGGCGCTGGCTAGTTCCTTAGCGGAAGCAGAGCAGTGGGAACAAGCCAAGCTCGTGTGGACTGAAGCCGAAGGAGTGGCTCGTGGCATAGAGGAGAGCCGCCTGCGAGCCTGGGCGTTGAGGGCGCTGGCTAGTTCCTTAGCGGAAGCAGAGCAGTGGGAACAGGCCGAAGGAGTGGCTCGTGGCATAGAGGAGAGCCGCCTGCGAGCAGAGGCGTTGAGGGCGCTGGCTAGTTCCTTAGCGAAAGCAGAGCAATGGGAACAGGCCGAAGGAGTGGCTCGTAGCATAGAGGAGAGCTACCCGCGAGCCTTGGCGTTGAGGGCGCTGGCTAGTTCCTTAGCGGAAGCAGAGCAGTGGGAACAGGCCGAAGGAGTGGCTCGTGGCATAGAGGAGAGCCACCAGCGAGCAGAGGCGTTGAGGGCGCTAGCAGATACCCTTCTCGCTGCTCACGAATATAAACGGTTGGTTTCTCTTCTTCACGCTTCATGGCTACAAGTAGAGACAAGAAACGATGCCCTTCGTCTTTTTTCGTTAGCTCTCGTTCTTCTTTCCATACAACCTGAAATCGGTATGGCCTTTTATCATGGCTTCCAATGGGTCGATACGTTTTTGAGTGGAGAGTGAGTGGGAGCAGAAAGGCAGACCAGGAAAAGAGCGAAGACAAACAAAAAGTATAGCATCTGCAAGGGCCGCAACCAGCATAAACAAGCCTGTAGAGCCAGTTCATAAAGGTCTATACCTATCAAATTATAGCACCTAACAGCCTGTGGCATAATAGCCAGACAGAGAGCTATCTGCAATAATAGAATAGGAATGTCCTTGAACACCTGCACAAAACTCTTAGTCTTACTCCTGTAGAATACCAGAAACGCAGACAGGAATAGGATAACCCATAAAAAGAAGACCTTCTCCGACTCATAGGGTGTCAATTCAGGTGTCAATGGAAAGGCCGTAAGAGAACAAAGCCGCTCTCGTGGCTCTTTTACTACACTCAAGAGAGGATACCTATTCTATCACAATTTCTAACAGGCATGTCAATGGGATTATTCCGCTCTCATAACTTCCAGACTTGAGCATTACGGAAAAGGATCTCAGAATTGCTGGCATCGCTATCCGCAAAAACGCCGATCAGGCCGGACTTGTAGGAGCCATCACTGGTGTGGAATGCGTACTGCTGGTTGATATACATATACATGTCGCTGCCTCGTACGATGACGGTGATGGTATTAAACTGGTTGTTTCCTATATTGGCCGTCGCGCTACGGCCCGCGAACAGGGATGTAGAGCTCGTATTATTTTGTGCATTGATCACCAGCTTTTCTGCCAGCACGGTCCCATCGGTACTCAGGCGAAAATAATATCCCGAATCGTTTGCTGTGGCACGCAAAACAAGACCACCGGAATGCCCGCTCACGACATTCATTTCGACCTGATACGCGAGATTGCCAAAGTTCGTCGCCTCCGCCATACAGGGTCTGAAGAATCCAGACGTTGTTGTGCTGTCATACATGCCCTTCGCAAAGCCACAACTCGCCTGGCTCGACTGACTCTCATCCCAGTTATTCTTGCCTTGTGCGCGGAGCGAATCATTCAGGGCCGGTGTCCCTCCTGTTGCTTGATTGTAGACGTTCTCCAGCGCGATCTGAGTGCCAGCTATGCCTGAGGTCGCTTCCGCTAGCACGGTTGCGGTGGTGTTCGCGTTCGCCGACACGGTTGAACCGGCGTGAACGGCACGCGTTGTGGCGTTTGCTCCGGCAGTAGCGGTCGCCTGCGCGTGAATCTGCGTTGGTTCGTAGATGATCATCCAGTAGATGAGGATACTCCCTACGACAAGGACGACCGCCAGCAGGGCGAGCAGAACAAACATGGCGATGCGTGTATTCAAACTCATCCTCCAATGTTACTTATATGCCTCAATTCAACTGCCAGACCTGAGCGTTGCTAAACACGGCTTCGGTCCCACTCGTGCCCGAGCTATCTGTGAAGACGCCGATGACTCCGCCTTTGTAGTCACTATCGGTGGCCTTGTTCACGTACTGCTTATTCACATAAAAGTAAAGGGTGTCCCCACGGGCAACAACGGCAAGCTGGTTGGTCTGGTTCAGGCCGCTATGGATCGCAGCCGAGGAACCACTGACCAGCGTCGGGAAATTGTTTCCCTGCTTATCGACGGTCACTTTATACGCATGATAGGTGCCATCGGTCCCGATCTCAAAGTAGTATCCTGAGTTATCGTTGTTGATGTTAGGAGCGCGATACATAATTCCAGCAAGCACACCTGAAACGATCTTTACCTGCACCTGGAAGGCAAAGTCAGTGAAGTTTGTGGCACCCGCGTAACAGGGCTCAAAGTAGCCCACTGGCGCGCGCGAGTGATACGTACCGTCGATATAATTACACATACCGGTCGAGCTAGTAAAGTGACTCCACCCATAGTTATCCGGACTCTTCAATGGATCATTCAGGTTCGGCGTGCCATTCGTTGCCTGTGTATAGAGGTCTTGTAGCGCTGTCTGCGTCGCGGTTGCCCGCGATACCACCGTTCCCGTGGCGTTGGCTTGAGCGAGCGCCGTTCCGGTCGTCTGCGCGCTTACGGTTGCCGTCGCCTGCACGCTGTATATAAATGGTCGATAGACAGCGGCGTATACAATGGCGACGCTACCTACAATAAGCACTATTGCCGCTATTAGCGCGAGCAAGAGCAGAGTGGAAGGTCGTCGACCCTTTGTGGCCGCTGGCGGTGTTGGGGCAAAGCCTGATCCGCTCCCGGAAGAAACTCCTCCGACAGCGAAGCGAGCATTCGGCGGCGTGTATTGAGGCGTGTTGGGCGTCATCTGCGGCGTAAAATGCGGTGTGAAAGCTTCAGGGACCGCGGGAGGAGGTGTCTGTGGATTGTACGCGCCAGAGGGCGAACCGTATACAGGTGGTGGCGGCGGCGGATTCTGAAGATCCACTTCCTGCCTGTCCTGTGGAAATCCGTAAGCGGTCTGCGTCGGCGGGATGGGAACTGCTGGCTGTGGACCGGTGTAAGGGCCGCTATACGCTCCACTTATTGTCGGAATATTCGCTTGCGAATCTGTTAACGTCACGCGCTGACTCTCGCCATCTGCTTTGCTCGCCTGCGCGAAGGCGTTCGCAAATGCCTCCACACTCCTGAAACGCCGCTGCGGATCTTTCGACAGGGCCGTCAGCACGACCTGCTCAACATCGGCTGAGATCGTTGCTACGCGTTGACGTAGTGGGATGGGAGTTGCGTACGCGTGCTGGGCCGCGATCTCCGCGTACGAACCGGTGAAAAGAGGCGCCCCACATAACCACTCGTAGATCACAACGGCAAGCCCATATTGATCGCTTGCGGGGACCGCGTGTCCCTGAATCTGCTCAGGAGCCATATAGCTCACGGTTCCGGCGACGTTGGTCATGCTCTGTATACGCGAACTTTGCACCACCGCAATGCCAAAATCGCCCAACAGGATCTCCTGGTTCGCGGCGACCAGCATATTTTCGGGCTTGACATCACGATGAATGACCTTCTGCCCATGAGCGTATTGCAGGGCGGCTGCGATATTGCGCACATACTGCGTGACGCGCTCGATCGGCACGATCTCCCTCCGGGGATGGCGCTGGCGCAACGTCCCGTTCGGCGCGTACTCCATGATAAGGTATGGCGTATTACGCGAGTCGGAAACGCCGAAGTCGATCAGGCGCACAATGTTGGGATGGCTCAGGTGAGCGATCATACGCGCTTCATTGAAGAAGCTCTCTTGATCCCCCTGCCCAAACGACGTCTGCACAACCTTCACTGCCGCCTGGGTATGGACATAAATTTGTTCGCCAAGGTATGTGTCTGCAAAGCCGCCCTGCCCCAACAGTCGTAGCAGACGATAGTTTCCGACCTGGCGTCCCGAGAGGTCATCCATCTGCATATCCTTTCCGCTTTTTATCTCATCACTATAAAATAGTGTGCACGATTTTTTATTTACTGTCAATGATTTTATGATCGTATTACAGAGGTGCCTTTTGTAGCTGATCATTATGCATGTCATGAAGCATATGTTTACACACAGGCATCGGAGATGATAGGCTGATATAAGGTTTGCAATCCCTTACAAAAGAGAAGAGGGTGTCAACGAGCGTTTTTACGCCAAAGGAGATAGAGTACCTTAACGGTCAGCCTTCCAGGGCGCTGACCACGATCAACGCCGCTAGCAAGCGCGACTTAAGCGGGTTCTTTGAGTACATTCATAATAGTCGATGTTAAAATCTGGAAGGTGAATGGCTTCTCGATGAAGCTCGCGTGCGGCGCAATACGAAGCGCCTCAGCGATCTCAGAGGGAGGAGCAGCTGTGCAAAAAATAAGCGGCAGCGCTCTCGTGTGGGAATAGCCGCACAAGTAATGCAATACCTCAATGCCACCGATCTCCGGCAAGTGAAGGTCCAGGATCAGCACATCTATGGGCAATATGCCTGGTAGTATCCCTCTGTAAGCCTGTTGCCTACCCTCGTAAACCGATGACGGCGATATTAATGCGCGTAAACATTCGCGCGGATGTTCGTAGATAACGACGTGATGATTCACGTATTGCAACATCGTCGCGCATAGCCTCGCGATGCGCGCATTATCCTCAAGCAGACCGATTCGCGCCATAGCCTCCAACATTCCTTGCTTGCAGTAACGCTCCCCGTCAGATTGTAATGTTTAAACACAACGTCTGTCAAGCCACCGACGCAAAGTCCCATGCCTGGAAAACACGTTGGCACTCGACGCACGGACCGAGATGCGGTACAATCTGAAACAGAAAATGGCTCTCACACTTGCATGGGTGAGATAGTTTGGATCTGTTATGGATGAAAACGAAACAACAAAAAAACGTCCACTGAGCGTAGTACGTTTTGGCCTGGGAAAAGAGATACGCCTGTTTGACGACGAACTCGTGGTCACCGGGCAAGAGGAAGGCAAGGAACTTGCCGTGCCACTTAACGAGCTCAGGCGTCTCATTCTCACCCCAGGCGATCCCAATCCCGCTAAACTCATTCTGATGGCGGATATGGATGATGATACGACGATGATCCTGGCGGAAGGCATGAGTAATGCGCGTGGCTTCCGCGAGATGCTGCCGCACCTGCAAGAGGTTGCTCCCGACCTGCTGCTAGACCCGCCCGATATGGGCGAACAGTTGCGCCAGGCGTTGAATACGCGCCGTGCCTGGACGCTTACCTGCTACGGAGCTATTCTACTGGTCTGCATCTTGCTCTATGGCCTCTATCTGATCGTGGCGCTCGTGGGCTCGCACGTCCATCATTGATCACAGTGACGGAGGAGATCTAGCATGGCAGGAGCGCTTAGCGAGATTCCTGGACTGGGCGGTGATGAGCGGGTGCATGTTTTTCGTCGCGATTTTGCGGATATGGCAGAGTTTGCAGGGATGACGGTAGATATGTACGCGGTGATCAGCGATCGTTATGTCGTCATCTGTGATACGCTGCTCTCTCCGACGGATATGCAGGATGTGGTGGATTGGGCCAGCGATGCGCTGCAGGCCGGGCGAGAGCTCCTGGTCGTGAACAGTCACGCCGATTGGGATCACTGCTGGGGCAACGGCTATTTTTGGGAGTCCGCTCCGATTATCGCCCATCAGCTCTGCCGGGTTCGCATGCAGTCGGAGGAGGCGAGACGGGAACTGGCGGATTTCCAGAGCCGTTACGCCCTTTTTCACGATGTCGAACTGACGCCGCCGATGCTCACCTTTACCGACCGCCTCACGATCTCTGGCGGCGATCTGACGCTCGAACTGTTCCCGGCACCCGGCCACAGTCCCGATCATATCGCGGCATGGCTTCCCGAACTGCGCCTGTTGCTGGCCTTCGACGCCGTGGAGTTTCCGCTACCCGTCATTGCTAATGCTGAGAGCGTGGATGCGATGTTCGCAACACTTGAACGGTTTCGAGATCTGCGGCCCCGACGCGTGCTGTGTTCGCATGGCAATAGCCCGGATCTGGTCAACAGAAATCTGGCCTACCTGCGCGAGATCGAGGCGCGCTGTCGTACGCTGCTACATACCCACCAGCCGACGGACGCAGAAATAGAGCCAGATCTGATCGGATTTCCGTTCTCTGAAGTTATAGATGGCATCTCCGAGCCGCTGGATACTGCATTTTATAGCCAGGCGCATACAAACAATATTCGCGCTATTATGCGCTGGTTGCTGGCGGATCGTCGGCTTTAGCAACCGGCTCTGCCTGCGTAGTCGCCAGCTTGATCGCTGCGCGCCGCCTGTTTCGACCGCGCTGGCTCAGCCAGTATAGCAGGAAAAAGAAGGCCGCAACCAGTATCAATGGCAGGATACGCGTGGGCGCGATCCCTCCACCATTGCCGGGAAACAGGTAGATACCGTCCCCCGCCGCGTATAATTGCGCGTAGTTGTCTGTTCCAAGTGCCAGGGCGTAGATCGGCGCGTTTCTGGGCAGGTCGCTGGCAACAGACGACCAGGATTGGCCGTTGTCGGCACTGGTAAAGACTCCTACATCGGTTGCAACGTCCAGCGCAATGGGGTTTGTGCTACGGAAATCTAGCAGGATAGCACGAATGCTAGTGCCGGACAGCGCCTCCTGGGGCGCACTCCAATGCGCCCCGAAGTCCTGCGATAGATAGATGCCGTGATTGGTCCCCATATACAACAGCCCCGTTGTACCACCAACGGTCGATGCAGGAACGATCGTATTGATAGTGATGCCAGCCGGTATACCTCCATTGAAGGATTGCCACGAGGCTCCACGATCGCTGGAGAGATAGGCGCCCGCCGCTGTTGCTGCCCACACCTGGTGTTGCACGGGATCAAAGGAGAGATAGTTCACCGCTGCGCCGGCTGGTAGACCCTTACTAACCGCTGTCCAGGCACCGCCGCCGTTATCGCTTCTATAAACTCCCCGGCTCGCGGTTCCCACGTACATGACTGCCGTTGCCCCTGGATCGAACGTGAGCGAGGTAAAACTGGTGGGTGGCAGCGCGGAGAGAAGGCTCCAACGTGTAGCGCCAGCCGTCGTGGTGAACAGGCCCCTGTCAGTTGCCGCGTAGAGCTTCTGGCTGGAAATATCAAAAGAGAGCGCGTGAATGGGATCTGGCAGAGGCAGACCCGCGCTGTGCTCGCTCCAGCTCTGGCCTGCGTTGTCACTCATAAAGATATGTCCCTGCACGTTTCCGACATACAGATTTTGCAGATCCTTGCCATTGACCGCCAACACACGCAGCGACTGGTTTTGCAATCCACCTGCCTGCCAGCTTCCGCTGCTCAGTATCCCACTGGAACCACACGCCGCGAGACAAAACATAACTGGCACGCACACCACGCAGGTTAGCAGAGTTCGCCAGAGCGCGCGGGCGGGCAGATCGGCTACGCTATACATAATCATTCCTCAGACCATTAGAAAAGAGGCACCAGAAGCAAAAGATTGCTGAGTCTGTGGCACCCGGCTACAGGTCTGCATCCTTACAACGTCTTCCCTAACTAACGTTCGCGCCTGATCACCCGACGCCGTATCACAATCGTCTCATCGATAACATACCCCTTAGGGACCTTGAGCGACCGTTCTGACGGTGACGGCAAAATATCCTTGACCCCGCTCAGCACCGACGCACTGCCCACACGAGCGGCTGGCACCAGGCGCGCGACCAGGCCCCTACGCAATAGCTCGATGCCCACGCCCAGCGCCACGGCCCCGACGCTGGCGGCGACCTTGCGCGGCAACTGGGCCGGGTTCAACAGGGCAGGCAGGCGCGTCTGTGCCGTCGTAACCACGCTTGTCGGAGTGATCGTTAGATCCTCGCCGCAGTGGCGGCAGTAGATGTCCTCTTCTTCATAGTGATATTGACAGTTGGGGCAGAGCATATGTACTTCCTCCATATCATCCAGATCGTTCAATTTTTGCATTACTTTGACTATTGCGATAATTTCTTTCTACCGTCCAGTATCTCGGCAATCGCATCAACAACGATCGCGTTTTCTTCGACGGTATTGTAGAAGTACGGCGAGATGCGCAGCAGCTCCGGTCGCGAGTCGACGATAATATTGCGGGCGACCAGTTCACTGGCAATCTCTTCGGGCCGTTCGAGTTCAAGCATGACGATCGAGCTGCGCCGCTCCGGCTCCTGCGGTGCGCACACCGTCCAGCCGTGCTCACGGGCGCGCGCGATCAAGTCGTTGGTGAGGTAGCGCGTGCGCTCGCAGATGCTCTCGACGCTAACCTCTTGCACGATATCCAGTCCGCCGTTGGCGGCATAGACGGCGGCCATCGCCGGTGTACCCAGTTCGATGCGCCGCGCATCATCACGAAAGGCGAACTCGCGCGTCTTGAACTCGAACTGGTCGCGGTGGCCGAACCAGCCCGCGATAGTAGGCTGCAAGGTCGGGAGCAGCCCCTCGCGAATGTAGACGAACGCGAGGCCAGGGCCGCCCATTAACCACTTGAGCGCGCCGGTGACGAGAATATCTACGTCCTGCGCGACGACGTTCATGGGAATCTGCCCGGTGCCCTGATAGTCATCAACAAGCATGCAGGCTCCGTGCTTGTGGGCGATATCGGCGACGGCGCGAATGTCCTGGATATAGCCGCTGGTATAGCAGACACGGGAGGTGGCAACAATCGCGGTCCGGTCGTCGACCGCCGCCTCGAACAGCTCCGGGTCTACGTAGATGCGGTCCGGACTCTCTACGAAATGGCTCTCCACTCCCACACGTTCCTTCACTAACCATTGATAAGGGACCGTGGGAAAGTCCATATCCGCCATCACGACTTTGTTGCGTTCGTTGTAATCGATGGCACTGGCAATAGAACTGAGCGCTACCGAGACGCTGGGCGCGATGGCGACTTCATGCAATTGCGCGCCGATGATGGTAGCGAACTTCTGACGCACTTTCGCGATCTCCCCCAACCAGATCTCGTACCATGCGTGCGCGCCCCACTCATTCCACGTCTCCATAAATTGTGCCATGCCGCGTATAGATCTTTCAGAGAGAGCCCCCAGGGAACAACTATTTAGATATGTTTTTCGCTGCAGAATCTGAAACTCTGCCCGGTATGTGAGGAGTTCTGGGTGCTCAATGGCTGGTGGGACAGGATAGTGCATCCTGGGTTCACCTATCGTCATGCCGCTCGCTCCTTATTATATGATGACTTCATATGGCGTAATACGGAATACATCAGGTATGCCAGATATCGTGCTTCTATTGTAACAGAGGTTGAGAGAAATTCACATCCCCTTCATCTTCTTTATTGTGCGGCTAAGAGCCATTGCAGCCCTTTCTACCTCGTCTTCGGTAGACCAGCGACCCAGAGTGAGCCGCAGTGCTCCCAGTGCCCGTTCCCGCGTTAAACCCATAGCCAGCAGGACGGATGAAGGCTCGGTGGCTCCTTCGTGACAGGCGGACCCGGTTGAGGCGGCTATCTCCTGTGTGGTCGCCAGCACATCTTCGCCTATCACGCCATCTATACTTATATTTAACGTATTGGGGAGACGTTCAGTCGGATGCCCGTTGAGATGAACTATGCCGGGCAGTTCCGCCTCCAGTCTCTGCTGCAAGTGGTCCCGCAAACGCTGTAGATGCGGCTGGCTCAGGCCGATCTGCTCATAGGCGATCACGGCTGCCGCTCCCAGCGCAACCATAAAGGCGATATTCTCGGTTCCCGCCCTGCGTCCCGTCTCCTGGCCTCCACCGTAGATCGCTGGCTCCAGTTGGATGCCACGCCTGACGTAGAGCGCTCCGATCCCTTTGGGAGCGTACAGCTTGTGGCCTGCAACGGTCAGCAGATCGACGCCCAGCTCCGAGACGTTCGTGGGGATCTTGCCAACCGTCTGTGAGGCATCGGTGTGGAACAGTACTCCGTGCCGGTGTGCGATCTCCGCCAGTTCGGCGACGGGCTGCACCGTTCCGGTCTCGTTGTTGGCATGCATGATCGTTACCAGCGTCGTTCGCCCATCGATGGCCGCGGCAAGATCGGCGGGATTGATGCGACCGTGGGTGTCAACGGACAGATACGTGACGCGTATGCCATGCAGGCGGGTGAGCGCCGCGCAGAGCTTCAGTACAGCCGGATGCTCCGTCGCCTGGGTGATGATATGGTCGCCGCGCTCGCGCAGGGCCAGTGCGACGCCACGAATTGCCAGCGTGTCGCTTTCAGAGCCGCTGCCGGTAAAGACTACCTCGTCGGATGCGCAGCCCAGCATCAGCGCGACCTGCCCACGCGCTACCTCGATCGCTTTGCGCGTGCCCCGGCCATAATAGTGCGTGCTGGAAGGATTGCCAAAGTAGGTTGAGAGAAAGGGCGACATAGCGGTGAAGACAAGTGGATCAACGGGCGTAGTCGCATTATAGTCAAGATAGATCGGGCCGACTTGCAGCCCTGGATGTGTTGCCATTGTAGACACTTCTACCTTTCGAGCTTTGATCGGTGCATTTCAGACACGTGTTGACGGAATATTGCCATATATTACCGTGTCAAAGCAATACAGTCAAAGTCTACCTTAGCACGGCTCATGGGATCGGCTTTCTGCCAGTCGTTTTGCATGTCGCGGACTAACGCGACGACACGCTCACGGGGGGAAGAGCCCTGTATCTTTTCCTGATAGAAATGGGCTTTAGCCCTCCGCAAACCGCAAGGTTTTGAACCCTCGCGGTGAGGAGCATGGGGACTTTAGCCCGAAAAGACACGAACGCTGAGCGCACTATTCTGCGGCTCGGACGGAGCCATCAGGCGGCTCACGCTTCCTGAGAAGTCCCTGGGCTTTAGCCCAAGGGGAGTCGTCACCAAACCCGGAAGAGCGCTTCCCTACTAGAGCACTTCTACGGTACCCTGTTCGCCGTTGACGCGCACAAGGTCTCCGGTGTGCAGGCGCATCGTCGCATTGCCACAGCCAACGACAGCCGGGATGCCCAGTTCGCGGGCGACGATATTTCACTGTATTTCTTGACGAAACTGCTCCTGGGCCGCCTCCGTAGCGCGCTCCAGATAGCGCATAAAGGTGTGGGAGATGTTTTGCAATGCATCAGATGAGACCGGATTACCGACCTCAAGCGTGCGGTGAACCGTCTCGGCCATCAAATCCGCAAGCTCCTCGTCAGAAAACGTGAATTCTTGCGGCATGAGTGGCGCAAGGAAGAAGAAGCCCATAAAGATGGCACTGAACATATATACTTGCGCCCGTAAGCTGAGATCCGTACGCAACAGACCATGCTCTCGCAGCAATTCGAGATAGGTTGTAAAACCCACCATCCGCTCCATGTAGGCGTTCTGTCCGCTTCTTGCCATCTTCCCTAACACGTCCATATCCTGCATGAGGACCGCCTTCATCAATGGGCGTTTCATCAGGGCGAGTGCCGAGCATTTGAGGATGCCCCGCAACGTCGCATTCGCCGGATCGCGCTCGATGAGCTGCTTGATATCCTCTGCCAACGCCAGCCTTTCACGTCTTATGAGCGTCCCTAACAGCTCCTCGCGCGTCTTCCAATGCAGATAGACGGTGCCTTTGGCTACTCCCGCTTGCCTGGAGATGTCTTCGAGGGTCGTTTTCTGGAACCCCCAGCGCAGGATCAACACCTCGGCAGCATCCAGAATACGCTGCGCCCGAGCCTCGCGTTTGTTTACAATAGGCTCGTGAGTGCCTGTGCCCTGGCTCTGCTTCACCACCGTCCTTCTCCTTTGTTATCAATATAATGACTATTTAAGATGATTTAGTCATATCACTATTTTTATAAATATACTGTGAAGAGGTGGAAAAGTCAAGAGAAATTACGTCACTTCTCTCTTCAAAAACAATTCCGCAACAACCCTGCCTCAGTCGACGAGTCAATGCCAGATATAAAAAAAACCGTGGGGGCAAAGAATGCGTGGGAAAGAGTGTGATAGACTGAGAGAGCGCGTTCCGTCAAGTTGATCCAAGGAGAAAAGTGATGAACCACCCTCGAAGCTATCCACAGGTGATTCGGCG
>DAOTTD010000038.1:0-2362 GCA_034438015.1 Ktedonobacteraceae bacterium
GATGGTCGTCGTGGACGAAGAGGAGTTTCGCCGTCTCCCGGGTACGATCGCGATTGCCCGTGCCGGACTGGCCCTGGCTCGGGGTGATGTGCCAGGGACCGTGACATATGCCCGGCGCGCGCTCGACCTCGCACCGGAGGACGACCATCTGACGCGCGGAGGGGCAGCGGGGTTCCTGGGACTCGCGGCCTGGACGAGCGGAGATCTCGAGGCAGCGCACCGCTCGTATGCCGATGGTATGGCGAGTCTGCAAAAGGCCGGGAACATCTCTGACGCAATCAATGGCGCAATCGCCCTGGCTGCTATACGGATGGCGCAAGGTCGTCTGCGCGAGGCAATGCGTACCTATGAGCGGGGATTGCAGCTAGCGACGGAGCAGGGCGAGCCTGTCCTGCGGGGTACGGCAGATATGTACGTGGGTAGGAGTGAACTCCACCGTGAGAGTGACGATCTGCATGCTGCCACGCAGCACCTCCTGAGAAGCAAGGAGCTGGGTGAGCACACCGGGTTCCCGCAAAACCGCTATCGCTGGCGCGTCGCAATGGCTCGCATACGGGAGGCCCAAGGCGATCTGGACGGCGCGCTCGACCTGCTCGACGAGGCAGAGCGTCTGTACATGAGTGACTTTTCCCCCAATGTGCGGCCTATCGCGGCGCTCGTGACACGGGTGTGGGTCGCGCAGGGGAGGTTAGGTGAAGCGCTCGACTGGGCGCGTGAGCGTGGCCTCTCCGTTTCGGACGACCTGAGCTACCTGCGCGAGTTCGAGCACATCACCCTGGCCAGGGTGCTCCTGGCCCGGTATACGAGCGACCGTGCAGACCACTCCATGCTTGAGGCAATGGGACTCTTGGAGCGCCTCCTGCAAGCAGCGGAAGAAGGGAAGCGGACAGGAAGTGTCATCGAAATCCTGGTGCTGCAGGCACTTGCCCACCAGACGCAAGGCGACATCCCAGCTGCTCTCATGCCGCTGCAACAGGCCCTGACGCTGGCTGAGCCGGAGGGCTACGTCCGAATGTTTGTGGACGAAGGCCCACCCATGGCGGTCCTGCTGGAAGAGGCCGCCAAACACGGGATCGCCCCGCACTATGTCCGTCACCTCCTGACAGCCTTGGGCTCAACTTCAGACAGAACGCCCGTCAAACAGGGTTTGATCGAGCCCCTCTCGGAACGTGAGCTTGAAGTGCTTCGGCTGCTCGGAACCGGCTTGAACGGCCCAGAAATTGCCCGCGAACTCGTGGTGTCCCTGAACACCATGCGTACCCACACCAAAAACATTTACAGCAAGCTCGGGGTGAACAACCGTCGGGCAGCGGTCCGCCGGGCTGAGGAACTCGATTTGTTCTAACGAACGCGGCCCCCACCAACCCCGGCCACGGCCGGGTTTGTCGAATCACGTGCCGGGGCTTTTTCTCTCGCCTGTCAGCCTCCCGATTCACAAATCACCACATCAATCACCACATGTGGCGATGCCTTCTCACCATATTATCGTGTATCTTCTGATCAGAAGAAAAGAACGCCTGCAACGACGTGGAGATTCATTTAGATGAGGAAAGGCACGAGGCGCAGAATGAGTGCAACACACGCATCGTTTGAGGATCATCGCGAGCCTGAACTTTACGAGATTCGCATCAAGGGACACCTTGATGACAGGTGGGCCGCCTGGTTTGGGGGCCTGACCCTTACACGAGAAGACAACGGCGAGACGCTGTTAACCGGCCAGGTGGTCGATCAGGCCGCGTTGCATGGCTTGCTCAGAAAAGTGCGTGATTTAGGGATGCCATTAATCTCGGTAACCCGCGTCAGATCCGGCCAGGCCAATGCGTAAGGTGTCAAACACGGAGTTGAGCCAAGCTGCTGAGAAAGGAGGTCTGCCCTTGATAAATTTCTCGTCTTTTTCACACCCTAGGAACAGGATCGGCGACCACAGTTCTATGCACGTTCAATTGCATTGAGCGTGTCAGTATCAGAAAGAGTCAGACAGGAGAAAAAACGATGGCTACCAACGAACGAATGAGTTCGATCAAGCAGAACCCAACAATGAAAGGAGACAAACACATGAACACCAATCGGCAGGCTGCCACAATTGTGCCCTCACCGAAGCGTACAAAGCGCATCGTCGGTGCAAGCCAGCGCAGGGCGGAAATCCTGATTGCGACCCTTTTCGTGCTGACCGCGGCCACCAGTATCCCCGCGGCTTTCGTCCTGGATCCGATGCTGAACGCCCCCGACTATCTGGCCTGGATTTTTCCCAACAAGGCAGTAGTCGTATTGGATGCCCTGCTGTGGTCGTTCAACAACATTGGGATTGTCTTCATCGCGGTGTTTGCGTTTCCCTTGCTCAGAAAACTCGATGAAGCCCTGG
>DAOTTD010000039.1:0-40868 GCA_034438015.1 Ktedonobacteraceae bacterium
GCCAGCAGCGTCCCAACACCTCCCAGTTTCTGATGGGAGAGCCACATCGGTGGCCGGTGAGGAAGGAGAACGCCGCTTGCTCGCTCTTAACTTAATGTCTATGGGGCTTGTGAACCGCGCCCCTACATGAGGCGAAACGAGCGTCATGACAGTTGATCGTTCATCGCACTGGCACTCGGTGATAATCCATTTTCCCCAGGGTGCAAATAAATGAAACCTCACACTATGCATTGCCACGCCGTTCGCGCTACTGTATAATGAAAAACATCGACACACAATAGATAACAGGAGGACGCAATGCACCCATACGAGGTCTTCATCTCTTATGCCCACGAGGACAGCTCATTTCTCCCTAAACTCGAAAATCACCTGCAGAGCCTGAAGCAGCAGAATCTCATCAGCACATGGAGCGATACCGATATTAGCCCAGGAACCGAATGGGAACCACAGATCATGAGCCGCTTGAACAATGCCCAGATCATTCTCCTGCTCATCAGCTCAGACTTCATGGGGTCAAAATTCTGCTATAGCATTGAGATGGATGTTGCCATAAAGCGACACAAAAACAATCAGGCGCGTGTACTCCCGATAGTCCTGCGCTCAGTTGATTGGGAGGGAGCACCCTTTGCCGCGTTACAGATGCTTCCCACGGGAGCTAAACCAATCAGGCAGTGGTCAGACATTGATGAAGCATTTAAAGACGTAGCGAAGGGCATTCGGAAAGCCATCAAGGATCTGGACGAGGAAAAGGCAAAGCCCGCAAACCCTTAGCCAGCTCATCGTCACCCGCTGACCCCACAGCGGTGAGCGTAGCGCAGGGGCCCATATGGCACCTCCCATTCCGGCGCAACCCGTTCTTCACGGGCCGCGAACAGGTACTGGACAACCTGCGTGTCATGCTGCTCGCCAGTGCGTCTGCCGCCCTCGTCCAGCCACCGGCCATCAGCGGACTCGGCGGCATCGGCAAGACGCAGACCGCCATCGAATACGCCTATCGTTACCGGGAAGAGTACGCCGCCGTCTTCTGGGTCCAGGCCAGCAGCCGCGAAACGCTCATCGCAGACATAACTCGCAGCGCCGCACTACTGCACCTGCCGGAGCAAGACGCCAGGGAGCAGAACCTCATCTTGCAGGCGTTCAAGCGCTGGCTCGAAGCCAACACCGACTGGCTGCTCATCTTTGACAACGCCGACGACCTGCACATTGTCGAGGACATCCTGCCTGCGCGCAACAGCGGCCACATCCTCTTCACCACCCGCGCCACCGCCATGGGCGACCTCGCGCAGCGCGTCTCGATCGACGAAATGGATCGCGCAGAAGGCTCGCTCCTGCTCCTGCGCCGCGCAAAAAAACTGTCAACTAATGCGCCTCTCACAGACGCGTCCCCCGCCGATCTTGCCGCCGCCCAGGCCATCGTAGACGCGCTGGACGGTCTTCCCCTGGCCCTCGATCAGGCCGGCGCCTACATCGAAGAGACGGAATGCAGCCTCTCTGATTACCTGCAACTCTACCGGACTCACCTGCTGGAAGAGCGCGACAAACGTAAAGACGCCCATCCCGAGCCGGTCGCGACCACCTGGGCTATCTCTTTCAATAATGTGCAACAGGCCAATCCAGCCGCCGCCGACCTGATGAGACTCTGCGCCTTCCTTGCCCCCGATGATATTCCCGAGGAGATGATTCTCGCAGCACCTAAGGATATTGAGACCAAACTGCAATCTCTTGTCAATAATCCGCACAGGTTGAATATGGCGATCAAAGAACTGCTCAAGTACTCACTGCTGCGACGCAATAGTGACGAGCACACAATAGTAGTCCACCGGCTCGTACAGGCGGTGCTGAAAGGTGAGATGGACGAAGAGACGCAAAAGCAGTGGGCCGAACGCACAATACGAGTTATCGATTGGAGTTTCCCCGATGTTAAGGCCGTGGAGGAATGGCCGAAATGCCTGCAATGGCTTCCTCACGCCCTTATATGCGCGTCATTTATCGAGCAATGGAACCTGGCGTTTCCTGAAGCTGCACGGTTGCTGAATAAAGCAGGTTACTATCTGGATGATCGAGCACAATACCAGGAGGCTGAACCCCTCTATCAGCAAGCCCTCGCCATCCACAAAGACGTTCTGGGCGATCGCCATCCCGATACCGCTACCAGCCTCAATAACCTGGGCCTTCTCTACCAGGCACAAGGCAAGCTGGCCGAGGCTGAATCTCTCTATCGGCAAGCGCTAGAGATCTTCAAACAGGTTCTGGGGCCAGATCACCCCAACACGCGCACGGTCCAGGGCAACTACGATTACCTCTTACAGCAGATGAAACGCGGCTCTGAATAACCTCAGCAGACTGTGTAACCCTCCCTGAAGCATGGATGCAAGCGCCCTCAGAGTAAAGGATGGGCAAAATAGACGTTAAATGGTGGGACATTCGGGCTAATTTACACTGCATCGCGCGGGGGAAGGCGCAACCTGATATACAATAGCACATGTACATATATTTTACACGTATGTACTGGAGTTGATTTGTATATCTTTCTAGTGGGGTGAGTGTCGCAATGGCTTTTCCGCGTCTGTATGCCGCCGTCGCCGTGGTGTTGCTGATCGGGTCGCTGTCGATCGTGGGCATTGTTGCCACGATGACGCTCGGTCCGAAGCTGGCTCATGGGAGCAATGTGCAGCACGTCAGTGGCAAGGTTCTGGCGATTACCGGGCCCGATAGGGATTTTACGTTCAAGACGGCGACGGGAAAGCTACTGCAGTTTCAGTGTCGCAATCAGTGTCGCGCCTCCGCCGGGCACCTGCAACGCCATATTAATGAGAAGGCGAATACTGATGTGTATTATCTACAGGGACCTGGCAATACCCTGCTAGTAATAGATGTGGATTAACATCATGAATTTTCCAACTGCATATATCGTTCCAACAGGTGAGATGGGGCTGAGGGTGAAAACGATTCCCCCCATCGACGGCTATTGGAGGACAGGTTTTCGCCTGGGTAGGGACCACGTTTACGGCGTCTGTGATAGTCTCGATGGACAAACCGATTTCCGTCACCGTAGGAACTACGTTTTTAGCGCCCACGGGAAAACGAATTTCTCCCTGGGTAGGGACCACGTTTACGGCGTCCGCGATTTATCGTTTCCTATCCCTCGCGAACGTTATATCCTGCCCAACGGGGAGGAGGCGATAAATCGCGGACGCCGTAAACGTGGTCCCTACCCCTGGCAGTTGGTGGAACAGCAGGGATATGATCGGGAAGACGGTACCGGGTCGATTGGGAGGAGGGGACGCGATGACTAGCCCGCAGAACAGAGCCATCGTGCCCGCGCAGCAGCAGAAGGCGGTCAAACCATACCTGGATAGCGCCGATATCGTCATTATCGGCAACGGCATCGCGGGCCTGACGGCAGCGGTCGAGGCACGCCGGCACGCGCCCGATAAACGCATCGTGATCGTGACGCAGCAGATCCATCCTACCATCAATACACCGGCGCTGAAGCAGTTCGCCATTGGGAAGCTGACTCGCGAGCAGTTGCTCGCCTATCCCGCCGGCACGGAACGCGCCGAACGTATTCACGTGGTGACGGCGCGCGTCGAGGAGATACACGCGCAGAGCAAGTACCTGACGCTCAGTGGCAAGCGCGGCTTCGGCTATGGTTCGCTCCTGATCGCCACCGGCAGTTCCCCGCAGGGGCTGCCCAACAGCATGCCGGGACGCGACTTCGACGGCGTTCTGACGCTGCACCGCCTGCAAGATTACCTGGATTTTCGCCGTCGCCTGGCCGAGGTGAACGAGGCGGTGGTCATCGGCGGCGGTGCGCACGCTATCGAGACCGTGATGGGCCTCGTGCATTGGGGCATTCACGTGCACTGGCTGATCCGGGGTGATACGTTTATGCGCGGGATGCTTGATCAGCCGGCCTCCGAGATGGTACTGGAGCGCATTCGCAAGCAGGGTATCGAGATACACACGAGCACCGAAGTGATGGGCGTCATCGGGCGCGTCGGCTCCGTCGCGGGCGTCATCACCAATCAGCAACAGATGATCCCCTGCCAGATGGTCCTCTCCTGCACGGGGACGCAGGCCGCAACGTCGCTGGCGGAACGCTGCACGCTATCCATACGTCATAAGAAGGGCATCATCGTCGACGATAAACTGCGCACCAGCGTACCAGATGTCTTCGCGGCAGGCGATGTGGCCGCGCTCAAGAATCCGCAGACGGGCAACTACGAGCCGCGCGCCCAGTGGTACGCGGCAGTGATACAGGGACGTATTGCGGGTGCCATACTGACCGGACACGACGAACTCGCACGTCAGCCGTTCGGCGTAATGTGGCACGCCACCCATCTGGGCGAGCTCTCCATGCTCACGGTCGGCGATCCCTTGATCGAGAGCAACAACGTACAGACGCTCACTGATAATAGCGCGAATGGCTACCGGCGCATAACCATCGAGGGTGATCGCCTGGTCGGCTACCTTTCGCTGGGCATCGCGCAGCCGGACAGCCTGGCGATCAAGCGCATCATCGACGCAAGATTGTCAGTGAGCAATGTCATCAAGCCGCTGCTCAAGGGGAAGTTCGACGCGCGGCAGTATCTCTCCGCGCAGCGTTCGCGCCTCGCCCAGGGCGTGCTCACGGGCCAGTTGCCGCCCCTGGAGGAGCCGCAGGTCCTGCCGATCAACGACCAGTTGACACCGCTTCCACCCTCAGAGTTGCCTGCCGCGAAACTGGTGAGCAGTCCCGGCAATCCCGTAGAGGCACCCCGCGTCGAGCCGCGCCAGTCCGCCGCCCAGGAACAGCAGATCTTCTATGAGGAGATCAACTCTTTTACCGGCGCGCTGCCACCGCAACCTGCGTGGAACGATGTGGATCAGTATATCGAAGAGCCCAGTCCGTTCACCGGCAATCTGCCATTCATCTCACATAAGGAGACTGGCGAGCTGGGTCGCGAGAGCGAGCCTGTTACGCGCACGCACTCAGCAGATTTTCTTAGCAGCCAGCTGGGAGAGCCGGACCTGTTCACGGAAGAGATAAGTCCGTTCACCGGCAATCTGCCGACGCTCGCGGAGAGAAGCACCGACGAGACCAGCGTCGTGGGCCGGGATCAGCGTCACAGAGGCGTCGTCGAGTCCACGCTGGCAGCGGTTCCTGGCGAGAAGGCGGACAAAAAGCGTGGCCTGTGGGCATACAGCAACGAGAAACCACAGAAAAAGCAGCGTCCAGAGCCCGTTGAGGATGATGAGCTGCCGGGCCGCAGTCCGTCGCGCAGCCTCTGGTCGTATACCAGCAAAGAGAAGTCAAGAGTAGGGAAGGGACGCTAAATGCTCAAGATGCTGAAACTCAAGCCCGTTCTATTGCATAAAACTGGACCACAGGTGAGACAGGAGATCAGCGCCTGCATCGGCTGTAACGAATGTATGCTGGCCTGTCCCGCCGTCGCCGAGCCGATCACCATTGACGTGCTCAACCGCGAGACCATCTCTGGCCCCATCTCGCCGGCGGTGGCGCAATTCACGCGCGCGTGTTATCAGTGCAGTGCCTGCGTCGCGCCCTGTCCCGTCGGACTGCACCGGGACGCAATGATGATGTGGCTCAAGGTTCGTTTACTGCATTCAGAGATGGAAGAGGAGTAAGCTATGCGTGCAGACGGTGAAAAAGGCTATCCCTGGCTATCTTTCGAGATGACCACCTCATCGCTGATGAGCCTGCTGGCCGCGATCCTCGTTATCGGCGCGAGTGTGGGCTTCTATATCGTATACAGCCGCCTCAGTCCCGACACGGCACCCGACAGCATAGCGGGCTATGCATACGCCATCGCCGGCACAAGCTTCATGCTGCTCGCCGCGATCCGCTTCAGCCAGTATCGCCGTGCGCGCAAGCGCGCCGTGGGCAGGCTCAATGCCGTACTCAACTGGCATGTCGCCTTCGGGGTCATCGCCCTTGTCCTGCTCTTTCTGCATTCTTTCGGCAACTTCAATCCGCGCAGTGGCACCTACGCGCTATACGGCATGATTGCCCTGGCGATCAGCGGCTTTATTGGTCGCTTTCTCGATCGCCTGATGCCGCGTATGATCAGCGCCCAGGTGCGCAAAGCGCTCACTGTGGAGGGCGAGGATCGCATCGAAAATATCTCACAGCGCCTGCATTCTCTCGTCTCGCACAATACGAAAGAGGAGATACGCGGTTTCCAGGCCAGTCCAACTGGGAGCAGCATGCCGGGCATCCCCGGCCTTGCCAGCGCACCGTTCGCGACTTCCAGGTCTGCTAAAGGCGCGAAGGGAGCTACCAGAACGAGCGATAAGGGACCTGTACTGCAAACGTCCTGGGACCTGGCGTATATCTCGCTGGAGGAGACGCCACAGGAGCTGAGCCGCGACAATTCGCAGTATCGCTTCGTCTCCGATCGCAAGAGCGCACTCGCACAGCCCGGCGCCCTGATCCCTGGCGCCCAGGAGCATATCCTGGCGCTCGAAGATGTACAGCAGGCTTTGAAGCGTGAAGAGTTCTTGCGCTATATCATTCGTTACTGGCGCATCTTTCACATCAGCCTGGCCGTGCTCACCATCGGTCTCACGCTCTGGCATCTCGAATACGCCACGACGCTGCTACTGCCGCTGTTCTTTCACGTATAACTGAACCACTATCCTCCTGCAACTGTTCATAGTATCTGTCCGTATTAACTATGTGGTCTTAGCAGGTGGTTATAGCAGGAGGAATTGATTTCAAAATGATGCAACAACAAGCCATCAGGCAGGACGCCTTGCCGAAGCGCCTGGACATCTTTCTTCACAGTATAAAAACAGCGAAATTGATAGGAGCGTTATTCAAAGATCGGCGTATAGCCGCGTTCCGCAAAGTGTTTTTCGTCTTAACCATAGCAGTGCTGCTGGTCATTCTTCTCTTCCCAGACACGATTGCAGAGCTGGGATTGAGCGCGATTCTGCCTCTCATAGGGACTGCTCTGGGCGTGCCGATCGATGTGGGCGCCGATTGGGCCGTTTTCGCGCTGCTCGCCGTGAACCTGCTCCGCATCTTCCCCGCTGACCTATTGGCCGAGCACTATCAAGAAATCTTTCACCGATAGTAGGGGCACGATTTATAAGCCCGCAGCGGTTCACCAGCCCGCATGTCGGTTACAATGCCCCGCGTGTCGGTCTGGGGGGCGCGGCGGGCTGGTGAACCGCGCCCCTGCATGAGGGGATTCTGTTTACAAATAGAGCATACTTACAGACGTATCTTGTCGGTACCGTTCGATGGCCTGAACTTCTTCCCTTCGTTGATAAATACCGAGATCTGATCCTGTCCCGACAGGTGAATGAGGATCAGCATATCCACTTTGCCATCTCCGGTCACATCGCGAAATTCCAGTGTAATGGGCGCAAGGTTTCCGTTGTCTCCTGCAATGAAAACGGGCGCTATATAGGTAATGGCTTTAGACGGATCGCCGCCCATAAACTCGATCACCACCGCCTGGCGATTCAAGTTCATAGCGATAAAGTGGCTGGGACTCTTTGCACTATCACTGTGGCCCACCACTGCATCTGTCTGGTATGTACGAGGAGTACCGTAGCGCAAATCGTTGTAACGTTGGGTTCCCCAGGCCAGCGCCGCCGATCCAAGCACCCAGGCCACCACCAGAATTATCATCGCAACCCCGAGGGGAAGAAGCCAGTGGTTCTTAGATTGGATTTTGTCTGGACGCGGCGCCCGTGGAGGCGGGGTCGGGCGCGCTTGCTGACGGGTCGGGCTTTTTGTCACGCCCGGTGGTTGACGACGTTGCGGAACCATAGATGCAGGTTGATGTGGGCTGGTTGTACGATTTCTAGAACCTGATGACATGTCAAAACGAATAGCGCTAGTGTTCTGACGCGGTGGCTCTCCATCATCGACAAGGAAACTGTCTGTTTTCGACGTCTGACCTACGTCATCGCTGGTATTGGGGTGAATGAGGATCGGGTCCATTCCCTCTCTAGTACGCCGCTTCTGCAGGGGCTGCTCACCACCTGAGCCCATGGGCTCTCCCTTTCTCTGCTTCGTATACTTATCGCTACAAGGGCCGACCTTCACTGCAGTTCCAAAAAAACTGCATCGAAAGTTATAATATACCCAACAATGCATGAGTGTCAAATTAAAAACATATCAATATGCACGAATCTGTTTCAAGATGTACTATATCATCCCTCACCTGGGACATAAAGGCGTCGTAGCGGCCAGTAAAAATCTCCTTACACAGGGTCACACTTGCGTTACCTTATGTCCAGGAGTATAATTAAGGAAATGTTAAACATGATCGTTAGCGTGGAGATTCCTGCTTTGAGCAATGAATATACATCGGGCGGTGGGGCGTCAAGTAATGGTCATTCGTCTGTCAATCGTCGCGAGATGCGTGCAAGTCATTCGACGGGCGCTCTTCCAGTTATAAAAACGCCTGAGCGGAGCGCGGGTTCCGGCTTCGACTTTGAACAAATGATAGAGTCGCTGCACGAACTCTTCGAGCATGATCGCCAGATGGCGAGCCAGCCTGACGCGACACGTTGCGGCATCTGCTACCTGCACTTCCAGATAAGCGAGCTATACTATCGCGACAATGAGGGCTTCTACGTATGTGCGAACTGCGAACACGCGCTCGGCAAACACACCCTTCCCATGGTAAGACATCAACATAAATTGTAGTGCGGTCGAGATCCATAAAAACTCTGGCCTTCATGCGGAAGCGCCAGAGTTTTTATCGTCTTGCTCATTCTACTATTCCTGCCGCCTCTTCCTCTTCGATCTCGTCGTCGCCCACCTCGCGCAGGTCTTCGGGCCGATCCAGGCGATCGATAAAGAGGATGCCATCGAGGTGATCTATCTCGTGCTGGAGGATGCGCGCGAACCAGCCCTCGGCGGGCACGCGTATCGGCTTGCCGCGTACATCCTGGCCCTTGACGAGCACTTTGGAGGCGCGGCGAATATTCTCGCCGACGTAGCCCGGAATGCTCAGGCAGCCTTCTGGCCCGATCTCTTCTCCCTCGGCCTTCACGATCTCTGGATTGAAGAGCGCGATCTTGTGGTCCTCGAACTCTGCGACGAAGACACGAATCGATTGCGCGATCTGTGGCGCCGCTAAGCCAACGCCGCCGGCTGTATGCATCGTCTCGAACATATCATCGACGAGTTTTTGTAGCGATGGATCGAAGCGATGAATCTTCTTGGCTTTCTGGCGCAGAATAGGATTCTCGGTTGTAATGATTTTGCGAATGGCCATAATTCACAGTACCCCTGCACTACACTGAAGCAAACGATACGCCTCTCATAACCCCGATATGGATAGCAGGTGCTATAATTGTGGCATATATCGTATCATACGGGACTACTAAGCGCAAACATGTTAGAGATCGTCAAGAGCATTGTAACCTGCATCGAGCAACATAGGCTCTTTCCTGCACATAATACAATTGTTGTAGCGGTGTCAGGAGGGGCGGATTCGTTGTGCCTCCTGCATCTACTTCACCAACTCTGCGGCCCCGACCGGCGCTATCCCAATGTGCAGCTACACGTAGCGCACCTTGATCACCAGTTGCGTCCCGAGGTGAGCGCACGGGATGCCGCCACCATTGCACACATTGCCGAGTCCTGGCACCTCCCCGTCACACTCGGTGTCGCTGATGTGCCCGCTATCGCGCGTGAAGAAGGGCGCTCGCTCGAAGAGGCCGCGCGGATTGCGCGTTACCGCTTCTTACGCACAGTCGCGCAGAGCTTACCGGCTCCGACGCGCATTGCCGTAGCCCACCAGAGAGACGACCAGGTTGAAACGCTGCTCCTGCACTGGCTGCGCGGCGGTGGCATCACCAGCGCGGTTGGTTTGCAGCCGAAGCAGCAGGACATCATCCGCCCGCTACTCACCGTCACCCACGCTGAGACGCTCGCCTACTGCCAGCAGCAGCAGCTCACACCACTTGAGGATGAGAGCAACATAGACCCGCGCTTCTTGCGCAACCGCATTCGCCACGAACTACTTCCCCTACTGGAGTCAATGAATCCCGGCATGCGCGCAACGCTCCTACGTAACGCCGAAGTGTTGCAGGTCGACGCTGCATGGATAGAAGCACAGATAGATGCCGCGTGGTCCACCGTGGTCATCGCTGAACAACATAAGTATATCAGCCTACAATGCACAGCCCTGCTTGCCCTGCCGCTCAGCCTGCAACGACACCTCTTGCGTCGTGTCACCGCGCGCCTGGGCGAGGGACAATCTCCATTAGAACTACGTCATTATAAATTGATTGAACAGATGTTGCAACAGGAGACAGGCGAACCATCGCTGGATCTCCCCGGACATCTCTATGCCGTGTGTAAGGCTGATACCCTCACTTTTTCACTAAATAACGACGGCCCGATGGGGCGGGTTGCGCGCCCATTATTTAATAACAACAAAGAGGCCACTCTGCCTATTCCGGCACGCGTCGCGGTACCAGGAACGCCCTGGATCGCGGTCGCCGAAGTCGTCACCGGCGCGCTACTGGAAGCGGCACGAGAAGCGTTACAGCGTGAAGATTGGCCTGCAGTGTGGCGTTTGCTCGTCTCTGATCGTTATGTCGTATATGTCGATGCTGCTGCCATCGGCGCCACGTTGTGCGTCCGCACGAGGCGCGCGGGCGATCGCATGCGCCCGCTGGGCATGGCCCACGAGAAAAAGATACAGGATATACTGGTAGACAGGCATATCGCGCGCGCCGAACGCGAGCAGATACCGCTTTTCTACTCAGCCGAGCATTGCGTCTGGCTGGCAGGGATCTCCCTTGACGATAGAGTCCAGCTAAGCGGCACGACGCGGGAGATCGTGCGCTTAGCCATTATTCCCGATGACTCGTTGACAACCATTGATAGCCGGGCCACGCACACGACGCGGAACCCGCGTCCAGGCATATTTACAGGTGAGGAGCACATGCACGAAGATATCGCTGAGATACTTATCTCTACTGAGCAGTTGAACGCTAAAATCGCCGAGCTAGGCGAACAGATTACCCGTGATTATAGTGGTAGAAACCTGTTGCTGCTGGGAACGCTCAAGGGGGCCGTCCCCTTCATCGCCGACCTGGCACGCGCGATCTCTCTGCCATTAGAGATCGACTACATGGCCGTCGCCAGCTACGGGGACAGCACCCATTCGAGCGGCATCGTGCGCATCATCAAGGACCTTGAGGGGCCGATCGATCAGAAGCACGTCTTGATCATCGAGGACATCATCGATAGCGGCCTCACGCTCAGCTACCTGACAGATATGCTGAGGAGGCGCAATCCGCTCAGCCTGTGCATCTGCACGCTGCTGGACAAAGAACGCGAACGGCTCAAAACGATCGGGATCGACTACGTGGGCTTCACCATCCCCGATAAGTTCGTCGTCGGCTACGGCCTCGACTACGCGCAGCGCTACCGCAACCTGCCCTACATCGGCATATTGAAGCCTGCTGTATACGAGGGACAGGCGCGACCAGAGACGCAGCACCAGAGTCCGGCTGAAAAGTAGCGCTATCTTTCATTCTGCAAACAGGTGTGCTACACTGACAAGGAACATATACCGCCCTGAGTAATTCTGTCTTCACGCGGAGCCTGTTATTATGTCCTGGTCCCAGACACAGCAAGCCGAGAATATGCACGACCAGGTGACCATTCTTGTGGGGAGTGCGATCCGCTTGCTACGTGGTGAGTGTGGCGTCTTTGTAGTTTCGAACGAGGCATTTGACCCACAAAGTAGTTCTGAATATACGCTCTACCGGCTGAACGAGGCCGCCCTACCACTGCTGTTGGCACTGGCACAGAAGGGGCCACAGCCCAACCTGCGCGACGTGCTTGTGGTCGAGCGCGTCTCGCCTGACCTGGCCCTTGAGCTCGGCATCGACGAGGAGATGGTCGCCCAACACGATATAGAGCGCTGTTCACTGCTGTTGTTCGATCTGTCCGGCCTGCTGGGTGAACTGCACTACTTGAGACCCGCCAACGCCCGCTCGCGCTTCGAATGCCACGAGGGCGCGGAGACGCCTGGCGGAGGGGACGCGCTACACCTGCTCATCGCCCAGGTGACCGTCGGTATACGCTTCGCGTTGAAGGCGCAGTCGCTGCTCAGCGAACAGGGCAGGCTGGCGGCTATCTTTCACTATAGCGCCGAAGGCATTCTGACCGTCGATAACGCCCTGCGCATCATCGACTTCAATCCGGCCATGGAGCGCCTGACAGGCTGGCGTGAAAGCGAGGTCCTGGGACGTTTCTACTTCGAGGTCCTGCGACCGAAAGATCGCCAGGGCAATGATCTCGACCTGCAAGACTCGCCGATCTTACAGGCATTCGCGGGACAGGTAGTGGTAGATCGCGAGATGGTCATTACCGCGCGCGACGGACAGCGCTTCGACGTACGGGTGACGGCCTCGTGCGTGCGCTCGGCCAGGGGCGAGCCGGCAAACGGTATACTGAATATACGCGACGTAACACGCGAGCGCCAGCAGGAGGAGCAGCGATCGACCTTTATCTCAGTAATCTCGCACGAGTTGCAGACGCCGATCGCTATCATCAAGGGCTATGCCTCGACGCTGGCCCGCGCCGATGTGAACTTCGAGCCTGAAGTTGTGCGTCCTCGCCTTGTTGCTATAGAGGAAGAGGCGGACCGTCTAAATAAGCTGGTGGGAAACCTGCTCTACGCCTCGCGCATTCAGGCCGGCGGGCTACAGATGGATATCGCGGCCCTCGACCTGGGATCGCTGATAGAAGGCGTGATACGGCATCTAGAGGCCAGCCGCCCGGATGTAAGTGTCACGCTGGACATTCCAGCCAACCTGCCCATCGTGATGGCAGACAGAGACCGTATCGAAGAAGTTCTGTTGAACCTGCTGGACAACGCTGTGAAGTACTCGCCGCGCCAACGCGAGTTGACCATAACGTGCAGCCCGACAAGCGAAGAGGTCATCGTGAGCGTGAAGGATACCGGCATGGGCATCTCGGTCCGGGACCAGGAGCAGATCTTCGCGCGTTTCCAGCGCGTTGGCGATCCTCTGTCACCGGCGACGCCGGGAGCTGGTCTCGGCCTGTATATCTGTCGTGCAATCGTCGAGGCACATGGAGGACGGATCTGGGTTGAGAGCACGCTGCACCAGGGCTCGACGTTTTCATTTAGTTTGCCGCGTGAGGAAAAAGCGCAATTACCAATGGTGGTTTTTTAATGGAGAAAGATGCATTTGATCAGCGAGATATGACGATTCTGATCGTGGATGACGAACCGCGTATCCGCGACTTTGTACGTATGAATCTAGAGCTGGAGCACTATCGCGTCATCGAGGCCAGCAATGGCGTGGAGGCGCTGGACCAGTTGCGTGAAAATCTACCCGATCTTGTGGTATTGGACGTCATGATGCCCGAGATGGATGGCTTCGAGACGCTGCGGGCCATACGCGAGGTTTCTACCGTCCCCGTGATTATGCTCACGGTCCGGCAGAGCGAGCAAGATAGGATACATGGATTGGATCTGGGGGCCGACGATTATATCGCCAAGCCTTTCAGTCCACGTGAGCTGCTCTCGCGCATCCGGGCCTTGCTGCGCCGGTCGTTTATGGCACCGCCATCGCGCAAAACGGAGATCATCGTCGACCCCGATCTCAAGATAGATTTCTCACGGCACGAAGTGGTTGTGCGTGGAGAGAAGGTTGTGCTACGTCCCACAGAATACCGGCTCCTCTATCATCTCGTCAGCAACGCGGGCCGCCTGCTGACACACGAAACGCTGCTGTCCAAGGTCTGGGGACGGGAATACCGCGACGAGGCCCATTATCTGCGTTTATATATCACGTATCTACGTCAAAAGATCGAGAAGGACCCGGCGCACCCGAAATACATCCTGACCGAACGTGGCGTAGGGTACCGCTTTAAAGAATTGGATGAGTAACACTGATATGAATAAGAAGGAACGTGTCGACGCGGCACTGCACAATGAACCGGTGGACCGCGTCCCGGCAAGTATGTGGGGACATGATTTCGAAAATGAGTGGAATGCCCAGGCGCTGGCCGAGTTGATGATAGAGAAATTTACCAGCTACGACTGGGACTACTTGAAGGTCAATCCGCGCGCCTGCTATCATGTAGAAGGCTGGGGGGCGCAATATCGCCCCTCGGGCGAGAAGTACAAAGCACCGATCTGCGCTGCAACTCCCATCAGGAGCGCAACCGATTGGAAGCGTCTGCGCCCCCTGGAACCCGATCAGGGCGCTTTAGGCGAACAATTGCGCATGTTGAAACTGATCAACCATGCCATCGGCTACGACGCGTACTTTGTCCAGACGATATTCTGTCCGCTCGGCGTCGCCATGTATCTCGTTGGACACAAAAGCGGACCCGTACTACAGACGATCCGCGAGGACCGCAAGGCACTGCACATGGCACTCCGCGTGATCACAGAGACCTTCATCACCTATGCCATCGCCTGCCTGGAAGAGGGAGCCAGCGGCATCTTCTATGCAACCAACAAATGGGCAAGCGAAGGGATGCTTACCGCGGACCAGTACCGTGAGTTTGGCGAGGAATACGATCTCGAATTCCTGGACGCCATCAAGAGCCGCAGTAAATTCAACATCTTGCATAATTGTGGCACGCACATCTACTTTGACCAGCTCGCCTCTTATCCGGTGCAAGCGATCAGTTGGGGCGACACGCTTGAGGGAAACCCCGATCTCCGCGAAGGCAAGATGCGCTCCGGCAAGGCCGTGATGGGCGGCATCAGCGCGCGCACGACCATGAAAAACGGCTCAACGGATCAGGTACAAGAAGAGGTTGCACGGGCGCTTGAGCTCACGGCTGGCAGGCACTTTTTGCTTGCACCTGGCTGCACCGTACCACCGGAAGCGCCAGCCGAAAATCTGGCCGCCGTTCGACGCGCGCTGTCTTGACACCAGCAAACTCATTCGCTATACTCGCACGTAACTTCTCACCAAGGTACAAAAATGTTGTATAGTAAACTCTAACATGTAGAGACAATGCAACTCGTAACAATGCGATGCTTACGAGCATGCACATATCCTCTACACTTTGTGGAGTGGGAGACTCGCGCCGCACTTTCGGTGATAAGAGAGAGGGTAGATCGCGAGAGATGGAGCGATATCGAACAATGCGAGCCTATTCTGCGGGTGGCGTCGTTTTTCGCCTTGCTCCAATGTGCTCTTCAGAGAAAGACTTTGTTGCGGAACAGCACAATGCAGGGTCCACGTTTCCTGGTTCCGAAGACATGCTATCCATGGAAGTAGCACTGGTTGGACGTAGCCACGCGGGCATCTGGGCCTTACCCAAAGGGACACCTCAAACGGGTGAGACTATCGAGCAGGTAGCGGTACGTGAAGCGCAAGAGGAGACAGGATTACAGGTCCGCTTAATTGCCTACATTGGAAGCATTTCGTACTCTTTTGTACGCGACCAGGTACGTTACCACAAACAGGTACGTCACTTCTTACTGGAAGCAGTGGGGGGCGACACGAATTTGCACGACGCGGAATACGACATTGTACAGTGGTTTCCACTGCACGAAGCCTGCCGGCGTCTGACCTATCAGAACGAGGTAAATATCCTTTACCTGGCCGAAGAGATGCTACAGCGCTGGTTGCAACACCGGCGTAAGGAAGGGCAAAAGTAGCTATATGCAAAGGCGATCTCGGAACTCACTGTTGCGCCGTATTCTCTTTCCTTATACTGGGGAAGAAATGCTTACACGCAGGCAGGGACTGCGTGTGATCGGTATCTGGGCACTGTTTTTTTCCTTTGCCATGCTGTTGTGTACAACGCCATTCACTCTCGCTTTCGTAGGAGCAGCTTCTCCAAATAGAATTGTTTTAATACTCCTGATCGCGTTTTTCTCAGGAGTCGTCATTTTTGGTGCGCTGGCCTGGTTCGTGGTCGTTATGAATAACCGGGCCGTACAGATTATGCAGCGGCGCGCCGGGACCAACAATACCAGCGGAGGTAGGTATGGATCTTAGTGTTGAAGGTAAATCGGAGCGTATTCCCCCTGGTTCGCATATCTGCCAGCTCTACAGTAAGGTAACAGAGATTCCGGCAGTAACTGCGCGCCTGCTTAGAGTCGGACTCTCACTCTCTGAGAAGTGCCTCTTCGCCGCTGCCCCGGCGCAGATCAAGGAATTGCGCGACGAGTTACGGAAATTGCAGGTCGATGTGGATGAGTATACAGCTTCGGGACAGTTGGTGTTGGAGGAGGAGCGGGAAGGGTTTCTGGCGAATGGAAAGCGCTTCGATCCTTACTTTCTGCTCTCGTCGCATCAGACGTTTATCGCCCAGGCATTGCGAGAAGGCTGGCAGGCTGTGCGCATCTCAATCGATATGACCTGGCTGGCAAAGGATATCGCGACGCCCGAACAGATCCTTAAGTACGAGGCGGCCTCTGATGCCGTATTTACTTTCCAGAATGCACCGATCATCGCTTTGATGCACTATGACCATAGCAAGCTACAGCCGAATCTGGTGGTGGAGATGCTGAAGCTGCATCCTATCTCCGTCGTCGGTAAGTATATCAAACGCAACCCCTATTACCTGAATTCGGAGCAGTATATGCTGAAGATACTGCGCATCAACAAGGAGAAGGGGAATAATCCGCCGCAGGCGTGAGTCGTTTCCCCCTCATGTAGGGGCGCGGTTCACCAGCCCGCGGCGCTCCCCAGGCCGACGCGCGGGCTGGTGAACCGCGCCCCTACAGCGGTCGTTTGATCAGATCCTTTCCTGCAAACAAATGAAACGCACCCCTGCTTCCCTGCCTTCACACATTGCTACGAATTGAACAGGCTGCCCAGGTCGAGGTTGTTCTGACCACCGGCCTGTTGCGCCCCTTCAGGAGTCGGTGGATGGTAGGACATCGATTGTATCCCGACGCGGCCCGGGCCGACGAAGCGGTTGAGGATGATCGAGGCGCCAGCTACCAGGCCGCCGATGGCGCCCAGGAGACCACCGCCGCGCTGTGAACCCGCTACGGTCGTCGTCGTCATCTGGACGGAGGGATCTTTCCACAGCCAGGCGCCAGGCTCGATGTCCAGTGCCTCGCCGGGTGCGAGCATTTTCTCAAAGACATTGCCGTAACCATGCAGCAGAACCAGTCCTTCGCCCCCGCGCGCAGTGAACTGGTCGACGAACAGGCCAGTGCGACTGAAGAGGATATTGGCGGCTCCCTGTACAAAGGTGAAACCATAATCGACGTTGCCTGTAGCGATGAGGAACTGGTGCTCGCGCACTTCGACCATCTGGCCGGGCTGCAGGCGTAGCGCCACGATCTGACCCACAGAGTCGCGCGAGAACGCAATGTTGCCGGGACCCTGGGCCTCGGTGATAAAGATCTGCAAGCCCGCGAAGAACCGCCGTGCCGCACCCCTGATAGACTTGAAGCCGATCTGCACGCCAGGATGCTTCCAGAGCAGGATGTGATGCTCGAAGTAGATGGGCATCTGATTGCCAAGCATAATATCGGCTACTGGCACCAGCCCGCCATCGATGGAGACGGTCATGTCGGCGATCCTCAATGGACCCTTTGGATTGTGTAGCTCTGCCTTTGGTACAGAGGCACCGAACATACTATTGCTATACTCTTCGTACTGATTGGGTGGGACGAACGCTCCCTGTGGTGCTCCATAGGACCCCTGTGGCGGTGGTGGTGTCTGAGCCGCCTGTTGTACCGGCGATCCACAGACGCCGCAGAACTTGACGCCATCGGCGACCTGGCTGTTACAGCGAGGGCAGATCATGAAATAACCTCCTTCTATTGGCACCCTGTGTTTTAAGCCTCTTCACTTCGTAACTGAGCGGGCACAAGGGCCTCTACTTCTTAAGACTGAAGCATTATCAGGTTGATAATAGCAGTATTTGGCGGAATCTACAAGAGGTTGCTCCCCTTAAAGCTCTGATAGGCAAGGCTTGCTTGTTGAGAAATTTTGCTGAGAAGAGTATACTTATATTACTACGGAAATACTTCTTCTATTCTGACAGATTATGTACACTTTCAATATTACTTGAGCAGCCAAATAATACGCGTTGGTATCAGAGAGGACAAAAGATGAGCGATACCTTCTCCGCGCTCGGCTTGATGGGCATACTTGAAACTCTCTGGGAATGGCTTATCGCGGTAGCCCTGACGTTCTGGATCGGGACCCTGGTGATAGAAAGTGTTGTACTCGATGGCAAGGAGCAACGTGCAGCCTTTTTCAGTTATTACAGGCAGCGGGCACGGCCAGCGCAGTGGTTTTGTTTGTCAGTATTACTTGTAGCCGAGGTCGTTGCCCTGTTCCTGCGCTCAAAACAGTTCACGCAATCGCTGCATGGCAATGCCCTTGATTCCGCTGTGCCTGGCCTGGCACTGTTCCAATCAGCCTATGGTTATATCTGGATTGTACGGGAAATTTTGCTACTCGGCTCGCTGGCGCTGCTAATGAGTATTCCGAGCACCAACGGAGCTGACGCTCCTACGGCTACGCCGTCAGGCGCTCGGATCAGAAGCTGGTGGACAACCAGCCATCGGCAACGACCCTTTGTCGTCGCGTTACTGATACTCGCAGGGCTGATCTTGATCACCTACGCCTTGCCAGCAGATGCCGCACGACTATTTGCCTATGTTGTTGCGCTGAATTGGCTCACCCTGGCGGCGCAAGGGACCTGGTTCGGGGGGTTAGCCTATCTTGTTTACATATTCATGCCGCTGCTAGCAGAGAGCGAGCCAGAGCGCAGAAGCGGAACACTGGCAGCTATTTTGTGGCGCTTCTATCCCCTGGTACTCGGAGCGATGTGTGTCGTACTCTTCAACGAACTTTATTTAACTACAACCGGTTTGAGTAATATCCAGCAATTCAGTACTGAACCTTACGGGCGAACGTTGCTGGTCCAATGGGCGCTCATCTTGTTGATGATCTTATTCAGTGTGTATGCGCTTTTCGTCCTGCGTCCAGGGATGGCTAAGGAGGCAGCATTATTGCCACTGGCCAACTCAGGGGCAGTTCGTCAATCCGAGCCGATTCGAACTGCAAGAGACCTGCAAAAGACATTCCGCGTCCAATCATGGTTGGCAGCCGCCGTGCTGCTCTGCTCGGTGCTGCTGGCATTCTTTGCTCCACCGGTTGCTACTAAAAGTCAAACTACTACAACAGGTACGTCCTCCAACCTGCTCAGCACACAAACAAAGCAGGTGGGCAATCTTTCAGTAACACTGGCAGTTATTCCGGGGAAAATACACGTTGCTAATACCGTCACAGTAAAGATAATAGATACGCGCAGCAACCAATTTGTGATGAAGGTTCGCATTATGATGAGTACGAACATGTATCAGATGGATATGGGAACCGTGCGAGCCACCATGATGGGAGGCACTCCGATATATAGCGCGACCTTTGCGCAAGATACAACATTTTCAATGACAGGTATCTGGGAGATCACGCTGACGATCCAGTTGCCGCAGCAGGCTCAGGATACGGTTCTCTTTCAAGTATGGATGAGCTGATAGAGAAGCATGTAGTTAGAGATCACACGTTTCTCTATCAGCAAAGATGTCCGGCTTCCATCAGGAAGCAAAAGAGCAGCCGGGTCTATATTTTTCTTACCGTGCAGTATAGGGCTGCACCTGGAAAGTTGCCATGCGCTGGATATTACTATAAATTCCAGAAGCACCTCCCTGTGGCTGCGCAGGATTAATCGGGCCTGCATACGCACTCTGCGCTGCCGCTACCAGGTCATTGAGAAGAAACTGCGACTGTGGTGTTTCCAATTGCGTACCATTTAAACCTACCATCTGGCTGGCATCCTGGCGTACCTTATCCAGATCGAACGTTACCTGATTTAAAGCGCTCTCGATCTGGTTGGCGAGCTGGCGTTGTCCTGCTGTAGCTTGAGGCGCGGCCACCGCTGCATCCAGGTGCACTCTAATGAGATACACATAGCCGGGCGGCACCTGCCCTTTGCTATTGTACAAGGAGCCGGGCGGTTCCATGGTAATCTGTGGTCCTACCAGGGCCACTTGAGCATCATGCGCACTGATAAGCAGAGGAGTATTGGGCGGTACATCCATAGAGATAGAGCGCGCTCCATCAATATAGTCCAGAATACGTATGAGTTGGCGATGTATTTGATCTGTATCCGGTGGATTACTTTGCGAGTCATCTCTGGCACTGCTCGCCCATTCCACCACCTTTTCTGTATTTCTCCAAAACCAGATGCCCAATCCACCATACAGTTGTCGTATCTGGAGCTCCGGCGAATCGGCCAGCAGGTGGCGAAGGTGGGTAAGGGTTAACAGAGGAGGTTCACTATAGAAGCGCCAGACGCTCTGATCGGTAGAAGGCTGGGTTGGCGGAATGCTGCTATCCTCTTCAGTCACGAGAAAGCTGCTTGCGTTTACGAGCAGGTCAGCGTGCTGCGGGTCCTGATAGGATGAGGGTAACTGAGCATTACCTTGATGTCCACGCAAAGTGCCAAGTAATACCCAGGTTCCCTCGGCGTTGATTAGAGCATTTTTTAACCAGGCATAATAGCTTTTACCGCTAGCGGGATCTGGAACGTTATGCAGGTCGATCTGTACCTCATCATCAACGCCCCGGCTGTTCTGGGCATTCAACTGCCCACTATTGAGAAAAATGACATCTCCTCCTATCGCAGGAGTACTGATATGCCCACCTGTACGCCCACCAGAGAACGCATAAAGTGCGAAGATAGTAGAACCGGCCAACAAGAACAAGATCACAAACAAGATAATGAACAGCCTCTTCCAGTCACCCCAGGGCCGGCGAGTTGGTGGCACGTATGATTGCGCCCCAAACTGCGCGTTTTGCGGTGCAGGCGAAAGCGGAGCAGGAGTGCTACCGGCTGGTCTGACAGGAGACCCCGCCCCGCTGTCAGGAGGCACAGTAAAGAGACGAGTCGTCGCGATAGGGGGCGGAGTTTGTGGCGTAGAAGCCACCACTGGTGGGGGTTGGGACCACTGTACACCTTGCGGCACCACATACGGAAGCGGGCCCATCCTATGAGGGCTCAGATCGGTTGGTTCTGCCATATCAATTGACGGGCGAACAGGTATAAACAGATCCGCAGGAATAGGCAAATTAAACGCTTCGGCGATCGCGGCTGCCAGGGCAGAAGCGCTACTGAAGCGGTCAGCCGGGTCCTTCTCCATGGCCCGCAGAATCGCTATCGTCAGTAATGGTGGGATGGCAGGATTAACAAGAGCAGGAGGTGTCGGCATTAAGCTGATCTGCTGTGCCATAATGGCCGGTACGCTTTCACCACGGAAAGGATAAACGCCTGTGCAAATCTCATAAAGAATGATTCCCAGCGAGTAGATATCGCTACGTTCGGTGCCAGGGTGACCCCGAGCCTGCTCGGGTGAGATATAAAGTGGCGTGCCCAACCACATGCCGCTTACCGTACCAGAGCTGATGCCAGTTATCTTCGCGATGCCGAAGTCAGTAAGCACAGGCTCGCCAATTGAGTTATGGGCTAAATTGCGTTTATCCAGCAGGATGTTAGCCGGTTTGATATCCCGGTGGATCATACCTTGCTGGTGAGCGTAATCGACAGCCTTACTGAGAGACGTAAAGAGACGTAGAATATCAGTTGGAGGAGGAAATTTGCCTGCCCGCGATGTACCCTGTATGTATCGAGCGAGTGTCTGTCCCTCTACATAATCCATGACCATATAGGCAACGGGAACATTCACCTCGGGAGAAGAGGTAGCTTGAAAGTCGTGGATCTGGACAATATTAGGGTGATGCAGGGCAGCGATAACGCGTGCTTCACGAGAAAAGCGCGTTATGAATTCAGGATCTGTTTGCAAGTCGGCGTGAAGAAGCTTAATGGCGACATAGCGATGTAATTGGGTATCAAAGGCTTTCCACACTTCTGCCATGCCACCGCTTCCAAGTCTCTCTCGCAATTCGTATTTTCCCAGGTGTTGCGAGCCTGGCCGTGAATTGTTGCTCAAGTCATCACCTCCTCAAGAAGAGAAGCTTCCTTGCGTAGTTACACGTCACGAATGAATGACAACTCTACATATATATCAGGAAAGCACTCAATTGACGATGTTAATTTGATCAATCCTGAGAAGTAGCTATCCACAATTCGTATCTAAACTGACAATGCTTCTACGCCAAACTTGAGCACAGATTCAAATACCTTGATTATAGTACCATTACAAGTAGAGCTTGTCAATGCAATACTACTCGATAGATGCATGAACTTATTGTAATCAATCAAGCAAAAAAGGAGCGCACGGGAACGGGATAGCCATGTAGATTCTCTAGAGGGGGCAATTCTTGAGTAGGGATGGGGCTGGCCCCATCTGGGACAACTAAATTGGGAATCGAGTTGCAAAGGAAGAGGAAATGGAGGACAATCCTTTCATGAGACATTTGCTTGATCAGAAAGGATTTCCTGCTCTGCAGGATAGCGCATTGACGCGCGTGCACACAAGCGCCTGCACAGCGCAGGTTCCCCCCTCCTCGCCCACGCTCGCCCAGCTCATCGTCGCCTTTTTGCAACAGGTTCTGGAGCAGCCAGAGCAGGAGCACCGCGAGCTGACCGCCTCTGCAAAGCTCCCACGAGGTCGCCCCCCAACGCTGCCGATGCCACAATTGTGGCTGGCGGTGCTGGCGGGAACCATCCGGCAGGCCAGCCACCTCAGCCGCAGCTGGCGGACGCTGTGCCTGGGTCCCACCGGCTCGTTTCCCGCCGTGCAGTTGACCTACGAAGCCGTCCGCAAGCGCTTGCTCTCGGCGGGAACGGAGCCCTTGCAGCAGTTGTTCGCTTCTCTGTCGGTGGCCTTGACAAACTGGACCCTGGCCCCACCGCCTTCGGCCCTGGTGGTCGCCGCCTTCGCCGTTCAGGTGGTGGCCCTGGATGAAACGACTCTGGATGCGGTGCGACGACTCACCCAGCAGCTGCGCGAACTGCCCAAAGGCGAGCCCCACTTGTGGGTCGGAAAACTGGCGGGCCTCTTCGATCGGCGTCTGCAACGGGGGGTGCGCATGCCGGTGCGTGCCGATGTCTTGGCGGGCTGTACCGTCGGCGTCCTCACGCTCTTGGAAGGCTTGCCCAAAGGCAGCCTGATCCTGGCTGATCTGGGCTATTTCAGGTATCCCTGGTTTGATTACCGAAGCTCGCAAGGCTACTTCTGGGTCTCGCGCCTCAAGGAGCGGGCGACCTATCAGATCAAAGAGGTTCTGGCCTACGATGATCCGCAGGGTCTCCTCGACGCGATCGTCTGGGTGGGCAAATACCGGGCCGATCGCTGTGGCCATGCCGTTCGCCTGCTGATCTTCTCCTCGGGCGGCAGGCAGTATGGCTCTTTGACCAATGTGTTGGACCCCAGGCAGTTGTCGATGCGGGAAATCGCGCAATGGGATGCCCGTCGCTGGGATATTGAATTGGCCTTCAAGTTGCTCAAATGCGAGTTGGGCTGGCAGCTCTGGTGGGCGGCTCGACCAGAGCTGATCATGATCCAGGTGTGGGTCGCGCTCATTCTGGCTCCGATCTTGCATGCCTTGCACTTGCACGTGGCCATGCAAGCGGAGGTCGAGCCCTTTGATCTCTCCCTGCACGTGATGGTTGACCTGTTGGGCTCCATGCCTGCCGGGCCCACTCCGGTCGTCGAGCGTCTGATCGACGAGGGACGCTTGCTCGGGCTCCTTCCTCCTTCCACGCGCACGCGCATCATGGTACCAGAACTGGGGCCGCACATGGTCTGTCCTGTTCCTGTTCTGAAGGATCTGACGCGGCAAGCACGCTCTGCCCAAAGGAATGGTCATCCTCGAACGGTTCCTTTCGTCTCTCGTTTTCTTACTCAACTTTTACTTTAGTTGTACCAGATGGGCTGGCCCCCATCCGGCTCTTCTCTCACCAACACATTTTCAGGTGAGACTGCACGGAGTGACTACACCACCCAGGAAAGGTGTATCATCAGGGTAGGCGCGCAAAACATGGGTTCGTGAGAACGGAGCGGTTCTCCCACCCGGCAGGAAACCCTCGTTTTCGGACGCGCGTATGATCGGGGTAGGGACCAGATGGGCGCGCAAAAAATGTGTCAGTGAGGGAACCATCCGGCTCGGAGAGCGCGATCTAGCCGGAGAACTGCATGCCTGGGGAGACGGATGGGGGCAAGCCCCATCCCTACTCAAGTATTACCTCTATTCGGGTAACTCTTCCGGACTCATCGGGGCTCACACGTTTCCTGGTACGGGTGGTGGGAAGGACGGCCCGAGGCCGTCCTTCCCACCACCCGTACAAAAGGCTTGTGAAGCGCCTTTGGCGCTGACGAGTCAGTAGATCCCTACTGAAGAGATACCAGGATAACTCACGTTTTGAGAAAAGAATAAGGGCTAAAGATACTATAATACGAAACTGTCAGCGAGCGGGCTACGAGCATTGCCATTTTCGCGCTTATCGCTATTGAGATTGACGGACTGCTGACCGCTTGTTGGCCGTCCATTCTGATTATAGCTATTCTGTGATCCTGGTTGCATAGTTTGCTGTGCACTTTGCAAGCTTTGTAAGCTTTGCAAGGCGGCCTGCGCCTGTGGGTTGATGGAGGCGGAAGCGCCTTGCTCGATAGCAAGTTGAACCGTCTTACCCTCGATCACCACAGCTATGCCCACGCCACGACGTAGGTCAGCGAGCTGGCGACGCAGCTCACGATTTTCAGCTTCCAACGCATCCATTAACTTTTTCTGCTCAAGCAGCATCTGTGCGATGCCTTCAAAACCAGCGCTAGCAGCACGATCCATTGTGGATTCCTCCTGCGTACTTCGAGTACCCAATAATTCTAGAATAAAATTTCCCATCACAACGCCACATCCTCCTGACTTACGCTGTAGTATCCAGGATGGACACTACGCGGTCCCAAATCGCAGCCGCAACGCCTGCTTTGGGCATTAAAGGCAGGTCCTCCACTACACCACCCGCGTGAAAGAGAAATACCTTGTTGGTGTCGCTTCCAAAGCCACTATCCAGGCGAGACACATCATTCGCCACCAGCAGGTCCAACTGTTTTTGCTCCAGTTTACCGCGTGCGTAGGACATAATGTCGTTAGTTTCGGCGGCGAAGCCAACGCGTACCAGGCGCCGACCTCGTTGCTCGTGACCTGCCTGCCATTCTGGTGAGCTGGCAAGTTCTCCTAGAATATCTGGATTTTTCACCAGGTCGAGAGAGAATGTGCCTTCATTTCCGTCCTTCTTAATCTTATGTGTGGTAGCGGTCGCGGGACGGAAGTCTGCAACCGCTGCACTCATAACGAGTACGTCGGCATCGGATATGAAGCTCTGAACGGCATCCTGCATCTGCAAAGCCGTCTCGACCTTATGTATTTCTACACCGTACGGTGCCTGTAGTGTTACAGGTCCTGATATTACTATAACGTGCGCGCCTCGATCTCGTGCTTCTGTCGCCACGGCATAGCCCATTTTTCCTGATGAACGATTCCCGACATAGCGTACGGGATCGATAGGCTCATGCGTGCCACCGGCGGTGACAACGACGCGCCGACCTGCCAGATCGCCATTACGCCCCAGCGTCTTGCTAATAGCGCCGAGCAGAACCTCCGTCTCGGGCAGGCGACCGGGTCCGATAGCGCCCGAGGCCAGGCGGCCCACGTCTGGCTCAATGATATGTGCTCCACGCTCGCGTAACAGGGTAAGGTTTGCCTGCGTTGCCGGGTGTGTATACATATCTCTATACATCGCAGGGGCCAACAGCAAAGGAGCCCTGGTTGCCAATGCGACAGCGGTAAGCATGTTATCGGCCATGCCGTAAGCAAGCTTTGCTATAGTATGGGCGGTTGCGGGTACAATCGCCAGTAACTCCGCTGTTTCGGCCAGTGCAATATGGAGTTCGGCGGCTTGCCCCGAGGGTTCCCAGAGATCGCTAAACACAGGTCGATGACTCATCGTCGAGAACGTGAGCGCGCGCACAAAATCTTCCGCGTGCTCGGTGAGAATCACGTCCACGAGCGCGCCGGATTGTTGCAGGTGGCTTACGAGTTCGACGGCTTTGTAAGAGGCAATCCCCCCACAGACGCCTATGACAATGTGCTTATTGAGTAACATCGCTGATCTACGCGTTCCCTTTACATTGGACAGTCCTGGAAAGGACATTGGTACAATAGCATACTACTCTTCTGTGTGGCAAGAGATTCGCCAGGAAGTACCATTGCATCTATTGTGTGCCATTCAGTAATAAGCAACGGGTCTGGACACACTTTTAGGGTACCGTTGTTAAGCACGCACGTCCTTCTTCTTGAGTATATAGGCAATGGCAAAGCCCAGTACGACGATGGTGAGCACGAGCATGAACCACGACAACATGAGATGCAGAAAAACCGCGCTCGCCGAATATTTATCGAACAGGTTCCCCCAGTAGGAGAAGGCATCGGCGCCCAGTTTGTCGCTGTGCAGTCCAACGGTCGAGCCCATGGCGGCCATGGCCCAGCGCGCGGGAAAGAAGGCACCAAAGACCTGCAGGAGCGTAGGGCTATCCAGGGAGAAGATGACTCCCGAGAAGATGACCTGCGGGATAAGGACGATCGGGACGATACTCATTGACCGGTCGCTATTGGGCACGATGGCCGAGATGGTCAGGCCGATCATCAAACCGGCGAGCGAGGTCAGGGCCATGCTGATATAGATCTCGATGAAGGGCGGCAGGATGATACTGTCCGCGAAGGGCGCCTTAAAGTCGACCATAACCACGAGTACGAGGCTCTGTAGCAGGCAGAGTACGCCCAGGACGATGATCTTCGAGAACATATAGGGGACAATGCCCAGGTTTACTGTACGCTCGCGACGATAGATGGGCGCCTCCTTGACGATTTCGCGCGCACCATTCAGACAGCCAAACATGACGGCGGCGAAGGCCATGATGAAGAGGATCTTCTGGGCATTGCCGCCCGCGCCGGGAATAATGGACTGCTGGATGATCTGGGAGTCTGACTGGCCTGGAAATTTCTGCGCCTTGAACGCGATGCCTTGCGGCGTTTGCAGCATATCGAGCTCCCTCTGGCAGTCGAACGACACGATGGGTCCCACGTTGTTCACCATATCCGCGCGTTGGGGGCAGGTGACGATACTCGTTTTGTCGAAGGTACCATGACCGGCCAGGGCGAGCAGGATCAGGCCGATGATCGGGGCCTGTAAGAGCAGAATGGCGAGATTGACCCTGTCGTTTTTGAGCAGCTCAAGGTAACGCATGGCAAGGACACGAAATTGTTTCCAGGGATTGCCACGCTTGGGCAGCTTGATGGCAACGGTATAAGCCTGAGCATTAGTGCGCCCGGCGGGGCCTTGATTGAGAGGTTCTGCGACATAGCGCGCGAAGTCGGGCGATTGTTTGAACCTGGCTTCGGCCTCATCCGGAATGTTGGGATTCTCTTCGCTCGGCTCCAGGGCGCTGTAGATCTCGGCGAAGTCGGTCTTGCCAAAATAGGTCTTGGCCTCGTTCGGCGGGCCGTAGTAGGCCAGGCGTCCACCCTGCGCCAGGAAACAGATGTAGTCGCAGGCATTGATATTATTCGTGGCATGTGTGACCAGGATAATCGTGTGACCTTTGTCGGCCAGCTTGCGCAGAAGCAGCATCATCTTGCGGTCCAGGCCGGGATCGAGGCCCGAAGTCGGTTCATCCAGGAAGAAGACGCTGGGATTGGCAAGCAGTTCGAGGGCGATGGAGACACGCTTGCGCTGGCCGCCTGAGAGCTTGCTGACGAGGAGATTGCGGCGTCCCTTCATCTCAACATCGTCGAGGACGGAGGAGATGCGCTCCTTGATCTGTTTCTCCGTGAAGTCTTCGGGCAGACGCATTTTGGCTGCGTAGTAGAGTGCGTGCTCGACGGTCAGATCGCGGTGAATAATATCGTCCTGTGGCACGTAGCCGAGCTGGGTACTGAAGGCGGCAAGGTGGCGATAATAGTCCTGCCCATTATACAGAACAACGCCCTGCTGCGCGGGCCGCAGACCGTTCAGAGCGTCCATCAGCGTCGATTTACCGGTGCCGGAGCCGCCCACCAGGGAGACGAACTTGCGGGGTGGGATGGCGATCGAGATGTCGTTGAGCAGGATGACCTTCTTGCCGCCCACTTTGTGCAGGCGCAGCGCGTCGATGCGGATACCCTTACTCTCGTCCTGCTGCGTCAATTGCGTGCCTGTATAGGTCAGCTTAAACGGACCGATACGGATCTCGTCGCCGGGATTGAGCAACTGGTGCGTGACGCGCTGTGCATTGACATAGACGTGGTTTGTGCTACCCTGGTCGATTATGCGATAGCCGCCCTGCACCTGTTCCAGGCGGGCGTGATGGACCGACACCTGCGGGTGATTCAGCACGACCGTATTGTCTAGCGCGCGACCCAGGGTGATGACGGGCGCTCCGAGCGGGATCGGGCGCAGTTCGGGCAGGGCGTCCTGCTCAGCTCCGGTCCCATCATTGTATGTCAGGGTCACGAGTGTCCCGTGCTCATCGCTGATACGAAAGACATCGCCGCGTGCGAGAGGTTTGCGGAACTGCTCTGTACCGGCGATTGTACGACCTTGATAGGTGATGCCATTCAGCGTCTTGCCGCGATCAGGATGAGGATGGACAAAGACGAGCTGGTTGCCTTCACGGACGATCTGGGCGTGGAAGCCAGAGACGGTGGGCCGGTTGATCACAATATCGTTCGAGGGATCGCGACCAATATTGATGACGGGTTTTGTCAGGGGATAGGGCTGTCTCTCGGTATCGACGTTGGTGCTGACCTCTAATATAGGCACGCCGACACCATAGCCGCCCGGCGCTCGTCCGGTCATGGCGCGCATGGTATCCTGCATGGGGTTTTGTGGTAGACCCTGTTGCGTCGGCTCCGTTGGAATAAATGGCGGCGGCGGCGGGACAAATGAGGCCTGCTGGGGCGAGAGACGTACAGGCGGTTGGGGCGCAATTCCCTGTGGAGGGCCGGATGAGACCGCCTGAGATGTAATGGGCGCGTTTTGGGGAGGCGTAAATTGTTGAGTGGAGGGACGTGCTCCAACAGCGACCTGGAACAGGAAGGTCGTTCCCGTGCCCAGACCAATGGTATCGCGGTCATTGATCGTAGCCTGCTGCATTTCGCGCTGATTGACGGTCAGCATGTTTTGTGGCGAAAGCTTCCTGATGCTCCATACTCCGTTGTTCCAGGCGATCTGCGCATGCTGGCGCGAGACGGAGGGATCGGAGATCACTATATCATTGCCTGGTTCACGCCCAATATTGATAACGGGCCTGGTGATCTGATATACATTGCCTGCCAGGGGACCTGTCAGGAACCTGATTGAGCCAGGGGACTGGAACCCACTTCCTGCATCCATTTTTAAGAATATGCCGTATAGGTGATCCGCCACAGTGGCGTAACGGAGGCGATACGGCGTCTCCTTTCTGCATAACCTACCATCTTGCCCGCGCTTCTCCCCGATCAAGATCGGTCACACGTAGAGATGAACGGCCCGACAGAAGCAGGCCTACCATTGAAAAGTCTTCCAGGCAATTATACTGTAGTGATTGATGACTGGCAAGTTCTTCAGGTCTGTGTTTTATGCAAATTAATTGTGCCTGAACTCACATCGAGAAACAAGGTAGCGGTAGGAGCGGGAGTCGCTCCGGTATCGAGCGGGCCATGATAGTTGACGCTCCCATTGCTATTTTGCGCGGGTATAGCGAAGTCACTATTGATCTTCCCCACATTTATATTTACGTCGAGAATGACATTGGTAGAGGTGGGGAGGGTGACATCGAGGGTACCCTGTTCGCTGCTCAGGTAGTATGTGCCCGCTGTATTAGAGACTGTCGGGACGGCGAGCAGGCCATTGAAGGTGATATTGCCCTGCGTCGTGCCCAGTTTTGAGCCGCTCGCCAGGACCGCGTGGCTGACGGCGATATTGCCAGCGCCACCGCGAATGTTCAGGACGCCGCTGATGCCGTCCACCGCTATATTGCCCACGGGCGCCTCGACGGTCAGCAGCATAGTCGGTCCATTGGTTGGAAGCACGCTCTGCGGCAAGGTGACGGCTATATCGGCGGCATCGCTCTCGGCGTGCAGCAGGCCATCGCTGTTGGGAAGGGTGACATTCACCGTCAACATGGAATTGGCGGCTCCTGTCGCGGGGGTGGGCGTACTGGCACCGGTGGCCGTCGCAATTTGCTGCTCGCTGGTGCAGGTCAGGGGATTAGTAATGGTGCCCGGCGGCTGGATCTCCACAGCGATGCGCTGGAACCCCTGGTTAGCAGCGGCCTGGCTACTCACATGGACGATTTTTGTGGTCGTCACCGACGCCGTCTGGGCATTCGGATCGACCTTAATGGAGACGTTGCCGATCTTGTCGCAGATCTGCATCTGCGCGATGGAAGAGAGCGGGACCTGGGTGGTGTCCTCCTTCATGAAAGGCTGCGTGTTGCTGATGATCGGCAGGGGACCGATGTTACTGCCGCGCGAGGCACGCACGGCTATAAAGACGATCACCGCCGCCGCCAGTACCGAGACAAGGATGCCTATGCCACAGCCCATCAGTAGAAAGGGCCACACCCTTCTACGCCTGCGACGCGTAGGCGGTGGCGCAGAGCGAGGTGGAGCAGGTCGCCTGACAACCCTTCGGTCGTAATCGTCCTCATAGATCCTCCGGGCTGGTCGCGGTCGATACCTCTGTGGCGGTCTCCTTCTCTCTCTATCCATGGCTTACGCCTGCCTCGCTTTCCTGCTCAATATACGATCGTGGGCTGTTTCTATCCATAGTTCCAGGGCTGTTGCAAAATCGGGAATAGACATCATGTCACCTGATGCAATCTCAGATATTGTGAAATTGGCGTGCAGGGCGGCATCCTGAACGGAGAGGAACATGATAAATCCGGACGCGCCCAGGCTGGTCCCTACAGCATAGATGAGGGTTGTGGGCGTTTTTTCCTCTCTGTATAAATTGGTAGGGACCAGCTTCTTCCTTGCAGTGAGATGAGCTGAAGGCTAGCTGTGCAACAGCGTTTCTCACTGCATAAGGAGCTTGCAGCGCGTCCGGATTTATCATGTTCCTCTCCCTCGGTCCTTTATGCTCTCCCTAAAAACGAATCTGCAACAGCCCTGTTGTAATTGATACCCATCGTGGGGTCTTTGTTCGTGACGACTTATTGTATCATATGAACTGAGCGGGCACTTCTGCACGAGAAGGAGGCATATTCCCATCTTCCCACAACGATTTTGTGGCATTGTAAATGATGATTAAGGGTGAAGCCCTCAAGGTTTCATTGGTCGTTTCCCCGTAATGCCCCAGATCAAGCGCTCAAGCGGCTCTGTATCGGACTTACGAAAATCGACCCATTCCATGCCACGTAAAAAGACCGGCAACCGTGGTTTATCCGGCGCATAATCCAATAATACAGGGATAACGGGGCAACCACGATCGACGAACTCGCGTAAGAAGGCTTCCAGTTCCATCTGTTGCCAGGGACCGAGGCCGTCTTTTCCTACGAAGACCGCGGCTGCTTTAATATGCTCTATCTGTTCCTCCAGTGCACGCTGCCAGGGCAATCCTGGGCGTAATTCCCACTCGTCGAGCCAGGGCAACAGCCCTTCCACCTTCAGTTGTTCGCCAATTTTCTTGACGGCGGGTTTGTCTATGCCTTTGTGGCAGAGGAATACATCAAAGTCCATGGTCGCTTCCTTTCCTCGTACGGTTGATCTGGCGACCTCACGGTCGCGCTGCTTGTCTGCCGCGCGGTCCATCTCCAGGACACGCGGTGAAGGCGTGGCGGCAACCCGTTCTTCACGGTCCAACAATGTAATGCGTGTGGTGCAGACTGGACAAGCGAGCCAGTTGAAGCCTCGATCAGCACGCAGGCGAATAAGCTGATCGGTGACAACGAAACCGCAGCCACTACAATTGAAGATGCGCCGCCGTCTCAGCGTCTCAGGAATGGCCCGCCGCTGGAGATGTGCCTGGACAAACTCCTCAAAATAAAAACGCGTCTCCTCACTGGCCTGGTCCACCTTATCGAAGAAGAGCGTCAATTCGCCACGTCCCTCGCCCATATTGTGCAAAAACATACCACACATGCCGCCCACGCTGGCCGTGTAGGTAATAGCGTTCTTCCACAATTCCTTCCTCTTAAACAACCTGCTCTGAGAGAGGCGTACGGCCAGCGTGGCATAAATATTCAGGACCGGTCCCTCAAAATCAAAGACAACGGCCCTGCCCTCTGGATGCGGCAGGTCAGGATTCTCGCGTGTGGATTGCGAGGGAAAGACCAGGAACGCTTCTTCGCGCAAGGTCAGTTCGCGCCTCAACAGATCTTCGATCATTGCTATGAGCAACAGTTCCTCATACTCTTTATTCGTGAGCCGCTCATCGGCAGGCATACGGAAATCACCCTTGCGCACGCGTTCTTCTTCAATACTACCGAGGCCGTCCGGCTCGTCCCGCACCGCATTGATGAGCGCCGATGCATACGTATCAAGCAATTCGGGTTGGAGCAGCACGAGTTTGCCGAAGCTCAGCCTTTTGATCAGATCGGCGGCCTCCACGCGTCCAATACAGGTCTCAAACTGCGCGTACAGGTTCTCCTGCTCGACCGGAGCGTCTTTCGATTTCAGGAAGGCGCTGTAGAGATCATCGACGGTTGAGAGGAGATGCCCGGTCTTTTTCTCCTCGATAAGGAAGGATTTGATACTCTGAAAGAGCTGCGTTGAACTTATTTTCGGTAATGAATTCCAATCTATCGCCTTGCGAATGGCTTCGCGCAGCTCGGCAATATGCCATCCCTCCTTCGCGCTGGTCTCAAAATAACCATCAAACCCACACTCATCGATCAGCGCCTGTATACGTTCGGGGCCGACGCTTGCACCGCCGCGATCTACGCGTGCCTGCACCAGGATTTTTTTGAGCGGCAATGCAGAGCTACCCTGGACGCGCTGCGCCTGGCGCAACGCGCGGTCCCAGTGATACACGCCAGCAAAAGGATCGGTCTCGCTGCGGGCATCGAAAACGACGAGCGCCACCGCGACCTCGTTGAGGTGAAGTTGATGGACAAGCCGATAGCCCGGCTGACCCGCGAGATCCCACAGGAATGTTTCACGGGTTTCTATAGCCCCTTTATCAGGCTCAATCTCCTGTTTATCAAAGTTCCAGATGCGACGAGCATGTGTGGACTCGGTGAGCGTAAACGGCGCTCCACTCAAAACGAGGCCGAGGCCAGATTTTCCCACACCAGTATCGCCCAACAGAACCGCCTTAGCATTAGCATAGCTGGTGGAAGTCGAGGAATGAGCCCACAATATTGTATCGACATCCAGATCCCAGATGCGGATAACTGTTTCCTTTTCACCCAATGTTGCAAGAACCGGCAATGTGGGATGAAAGGAGAGATCGGCAAGCCTTTGGCAATATTCATAAAGGGTGCTTACACTTTCCCACGTATCTGTACGCCAGAGCCGAACCGTTCCATCCCAGGATTTAGAGCCCAGGAGGCGACCATCAGGTGAAAATGATACCCATATGATTACGTCTGTGTGTCCTTCAAGACTTCTTATGTATTGTCCTGTTAGAGAGTCCCACAGACGAATGGTCTGGTCACCGGCGCCTGAAGCAAGCGTGTGTCCATCTGGCGACCAGGCTACACTGGAAACAACACTGGTATGACCTGTGAGGATGTGGAGCACGCGTGCCGTTTGAGCATCCCACAGACGAATAGTCTTATCATAGGCGCCTGAAGCAAGCGTATGTCCATCTGGCGACCAGACCACACTGAAAACAGACTCGGTATGGCCAATGAGGATGTGGAGCGCGTGTGCCGTTTGAGCATCCCACAGACGAATAGTCTGGTCATCGGAGCCTGAAGCAAGCGTGTGTCCATCTGGCGACCAAGCTACACTGGAAACAGACATGCTATGGCCTGTGAGGATGTGGAGCGCGCGCGCCGTTTGAGCATCCCACAGACGAATAGTCTGATCATGCGAGCCTGAAGCAAACGTATGTCCATCTGGCGACCAGGCCACACTGAAAACATACCCAGTATGGCCAATGAGGGTCTGACGAAGTTTAAAACCAGCAGGAGGTGGACGTTTCTCCCACTCCGCTTGCTCATCCCTTCGCGTCATTTCAGATTCATCAAACCAGTCTCTCTCCCATTCTTCCGCTTGCTCATCCCTTCGCGTCATTTCAGATTCATCAAACCAGGCGTTCTCGCGTTCCTTATCTTTTTTTGCCCAATATCTAAACAAAATGAATACACCCGATATGATGAAGGTCGGGATAGCGATATCCCTATAAATGTTGAGTAGTGAACTGAGATCATTATGGGCCTGGAAAAATAGAGCGAGGGCGAGATAGATCACGAGAATAGCGATAAGAAGATACCAGCGGAGGAGCAGTACCCGGCGCAGTATAAGGAGCCACCCTGAGCGTGGGTAAATCTGGTCGTCAGGTTGATTGGGCGCGGGATCGGTTGTTGGAGCTTGCTCTGCCACGTTGTCCTCTTGCGTGTCCATGAATATAGAAAAATGGTTTGATGCAGCAGGGTTTATTTCAGTGCCAGTGTAATATGTGGAGTTCTATTTGTCAATGTGTTTATGTGGTGTGGGTGGTGGGGTGGGCGGCAATGTACGGGCGGCAAGGCACGGGCTTATAAATCGCGCCCGTACCTCGCACGCCTGGGGCTATTTGGGGATGGGGCCTGGGATGCTGGAGCGCAGGGATGTACGGGCTTATAAATCGCGCCCGTACATCCCTGCGCTCCAGCAATGCGCGCCCATTTACAGCCAACCATGCCGTGTAGCGAGCACGGCGGCTTGCGTGCGGTCGCGCACCTGCATTTTTTGCATGATGTGGTGCACGTGCGACTTCGCCGTTTCGAGGCTGATGGAGAGCTTCTCGGCGATGGCGCGATTGGTCAGGCCCGCGACTATGAGGCGCAGCACCTCGTGCTCGCGATCGGTCAGGAGCTGGACGGAGCTGACCAGAGTGAAACGCGCCCGGACGCTTGTGCCTCGATCGGCATTGCTCTCGATCTCCATGCTTCCTCCTGCCTCCTGGATACGCTCGCGCATCGTGCGCAGGCCGAGACGCAATGGACCGGCCTGCGCCGGCCCCTTCACGGCAACAAGACCGACCGGCTCTGGCTGGAACCCTACGCCGTCATCATGCACCTCTACGACGAGGGCGTTGGCTGCCTGGCGTATGAAAATATTGGCGTGCGTGGCCTGTGCGTGTTTGCTCACATTGGTCAGCGCCTCCTGGATAAAGCGAAAGATGGAGGCTTCCAGCGCGACCGGCAGTTCATCGGGCTTATCCATGTTGAGAGTGATCGTCAGACCCGGCTCATTGATCATGTAATCGTCGAGCAGATTGTGCAGAGCCACGACAAAGTCCTGCTCCTCCAGTTGCGTTGGCAGGAGGGATGAGATGCTGCGGCGCAGATCGTTGAGGCTGGCGAGCAGCAGTTCGCGGGCGCGCTCCACCTCTCCAAGCGCGGTCTGCGTCAGGTGGGGGAGTAGCGGCTGCCTGGTGAGGAGATGCTGCACAAATTCCAGTTTGTGCAGTACATGGGTGATCTGCTGCGTGGAACCGTCGTGGATATCGCGCGCGATGCGGTTCCTTTCGTGTTCGACCGCCGCTTGCTGCTCCCGCGTATGCGCGCTGTAGTTGCGCAGGAGCAGGGCCGCGACGTTGCCCATATAGGTAAGCAGGAGGCTGCGCTCATCGGATAGCTTATTGTCCTCAGAGATTGCCAGGGCGATGACACCGAACAGAACGGTGTCGTAACTGAGCGTGACGAGCAGAACACGTTGCTGACCCACGCTGAGGAATGAGAGAAACTGGCCTGGGCCAGCGGAGACAAGGCGCTCTATCTCGATCTGGTCGATGGCGCTCACCAGCGTGTCACAGGATACTTCGTCCCCCATACGGGCGGCGGGGATCAGGCGGCGCAAGGAGGGGTGGTAGAGCAGAAGGCAGGCAAAACGCGGCTGAATAACCTGGGACATATGCGCGAGGATGTTTTGATAGAGATCCTGGTTATCGATCGCCGTCCCAACCGCGAGGCCGATCTCGTAGAGGTCCGAGAGCATGGTCAGGCTGTACATCACCTCGGGGAGCGTGCCCTGCTGAACGGACGACGGTGGCAGCAGCTCAAGAGCGCCGCTGCGCCGACGCGCCCTGCGCGGGCGGACGATTGTTACGGGTGCATCCTCCGAGCGTCTCTTTTCATCATCGGCAAGATAGGTAGAGAGCAGGATGCTACAGATGCGCAGATCGCCGGTAAGATTACTTTGCATATCCTGCTGTATCGCGCGAAAGCTCAACAGCAAAACGCCTTGCCTGTTTTGTGCTCTGTCCTTAATGGTCTGGAGGAGAATGCTGCCTTCCGGGTATACCCATGCTCGCTCATCCGGGAGCAGGCGCGTATCGGCATCTGCGAGGGAGAGCTGCAGAAACTCTTGTGTCAGGAGCGCGGAACCGAACAGGCCATCCACAGGGAGGGATTTCTTCGCAGGTAGCCTGGGCTGGTCGGACGCGTTCTCCGCAGCGAGGGATGCTATTTCTGGTAGTTTGCCATTATGAGCAAGGGGAACGAGGATCTGCTGTTCCTCATTGAGAACGAAAAGCGCGACAAGCTGCGCTTTACTCTGCTTGCGTATATATTTGAGGAGCAGGCTCCGTCCTTGCGCTGCACTCTCAATATGCTGGAGGCGTGCGATAAGTTGTAGAAGTTGATCTGATGTTACCATATGAAAAGCTCCCTACCGGTGTACTGCATCTAATCTCATGATACCGAGGAGAAAAATAGGTATGCCACATGGGGAGAGGCTCCCCTCATTTGTCTGCACGCCGCACGCGCGAACGTACCCGGAGCAGACATGCAAGGGAAGCCTCTATGGCAAGGGGGGAAGACAGGCGTAGGAGAGACACCTGTGGGGGTAGGAGGACACACTACAGGAAGGAAAGTCGAGAGGAGTGAGCAGGAACCGTGGGAAGTGGTTGCGCTCTTCTCAAGTGTTAACCGCTCGCTTGCTACGACGAGAGTATACCTTGAGATTATATGCAAAGTCAAGTGAGACAAGTAGCATTTAATTTTTTAGAGCAGTGGCTGCAGGGCATTATACCAGACGGCGGCCATCAGAGCGTATCCCTGGTCGTCTGGATGGATACGATCGCGAAGATCGCCCCTGGGTACCGCGTCGTACATATCAACGTAGCGGACGTGCCTGCCCTGGGCACGCAGGCGACTGACTATGGCTGGTATGGTGTGATTGTACGCGATGATCTCCGCATTCAGCCTGGGATTACCGAGCGGAGTGACCTGGGCGACGATAACGCTAGCAGCAGGCAGCGTCGCTGTGATAAGTACGAGGAGAGACTGCAGGCGTTGTGGCGCGGTAGCAACGTGATAGTTTTGGATGATATCGTTGGTGCCGATCTGCAGAAGGATGATCTGCGGCTGATATTTTTCCAACCATACTACAACGTGGGTAGAGATCTGGTCGATGCGCCAGCCTGGATGACCTTCGTTCGCCGTATCGGGAAGAGAGTTGGGGCCACTATTTCTTGAACCTACGAAGGTAACACGCAGGTGCGCGGCGGCAAATTCGTCCCAGAGTGGCAGGCGATAGCCACCTCCGGAGGATGAGCGTATGCCAAACGTAATAGAGTCACCCAGAGGCATAATCTTTGTGCCACTCTGCGCCAGAATGGGCTTCGCCGCGAGACCCATCGTCGCCTTCACACAGGATGCGAGGAAGAGCGAGAGGGTGAGCAGGATGATAAGACTTACAGAGCGATGGAAGAGAGCACCGGAGGAGTTCCTATTCGTGTAGTGCATCTTGTTATTGTCCTTACCTGCTCTTGAAGTGTAAGCATGGCACGGTGGAGGGCAAACTGAAGTATATAAATAGGATAAATTAAATGCTGTGGTTTTGTCAATGGCTGGCTGATGTCAGGGGTGCTCGTCATTTTGGCACGAAGGAATCACACCCATTGATCTTATGTAGGGGCGCGGTTCACAAGCCCGCGCGGCGGCCACAATCCACCGCGCGGCGGCCTGGGGAGCGCGGCGGGCTTGTGAACCGCGCCCCTACATGGGGAAATAAGCGTCGGCACCGCTTGCGAGGGTACCTTACTCCACGCCGATATCCCAGGCCTGTTGCAGGTCCGCGCGGGAGTAGCATTGGAAGGCCATGAGGGTATGGGTCTTGGTGATCGTGGGGAGCTGCTGCATGTGGCGCGTCACGACATCGGCCAGATCTTCGTAGTTCTGGAAACGGAGCACTGCGACCAGGTCGTAATCGCCCGTGACCGAATAGACTTCGGAGATGCCATTAACCTCTAAAAGGCGCTGAGCCGTCTCGTTGATCTGGCCGCGCTGTACGTTTATTAATACCATTGCCGTTACCATAAAAATCCTCCTGTTTGCTGGGCTTCTCGTTCAACAGTAGGGATGGGGCTTGCCCCCATCCGGCTCAGGGAGCGCGTTCACCCTTCTCTATGCCCAGGAAGCGCAGGCCCTCCGACAACTGCGTAGCCTCGCGGGCAAGCTCCACATTGGTATAGGAGCGGGTCTGTTGCTGGTCCTCATAAATAATCTGAGTATAGGGATCGAAATGGCTACAATTATAGATTGAGAGATCGTACAGCACCTTCAGATCCTGGGTGGTCATAGATATATTGTTCATCATCGCAAAAACTCTCCTTTGAGTGCAGGCAGACAATAACAATGTACCATGCTTATGCGTCGGCGGGCAAGGTTTTAAAATACGGGATGCATAGAACGCCATTGACTGGGCGTGATTGTATTGACCGCCGGTTCCCAGCCCTGTTCGCCGTAGAGGAGAGACGGGTCCCACCTGGGATTCCTCTGATAGAAGCGATAGCGTATCTGCCAATGGGGCCCCATCTTTTGTTTTTCGTGGTGGGCAGTATCGACGCCGAGCCGGAACGAGAGCAATTGCGCATAATAAGGTTGAAGGCGATACTCCATATCGTCCGTATCCAGTTCATGATCGACGAAAGACATCTGCAAATCGAAGCTGTAAGGATAGTCCATTACCTCCGGATCACGGTCCTCCTCATCCGTACGATGGATGAGCACAAGCATGCCCAGCATCTCAAACTGGCAGTAGGGTTCGCCCGCGAAGGAGTCATGCTTAAACGGGGGCAGCGAGAGAAGGTTACGTATCTCTGTAGCGAGTTGTTGTAATGATTTGTCTGTTCTAACACAGATTTGAAATGACATACGAACGGCTCCTTAAGGGATACGGGGATTGTATAAAATATCTAACCCCATCTTACGCCCGACAGAGAGAGGTGTCAAGCTATATCGCTACAAATTGAGTAGATGAGCAGGTAAAAATTGCTATATCCTGTACAGTGTGCGATACTGCTCTGGATAGTCAAGATTTTACATATGTATATTAAGAACACGATGTGTTTTTTGTTATAGAGCAAGCACCGGATCGCTCCGGGAGGAGACATGGACGAACTTAAACCAATCGCGACAGGAGCGATTGCAATAGATGAGAGCTGGGAGATTGCACTGCGCGATGTGTTGACGCAAGTGGCACAGGGGACGCCAGCGGAGGACAGAGAAGTCGATCTCGCGCTCCTTTTCATAAGCAGCGATTTTGTCGAGCATTACACGCATATTGTGCGGCACGTGCGGGCGGAGACGGGGGCGAAGATACTGATCGGCTGTTCGGGACAGGGGATCGTTGGCACGGGACAGGAGTTAGAGAGCGTGCCATCGCTCTCCCTGCTCACGCTCTCCCTGCCCGGCGCGCATCTGCAGGCGGTGCGCTTCACGCAGGAGATGGTCGAGGATAACGAGCAAGCGGAGGAATGGCGCGAGGCGACAGAGGTCTTGCCGGAGGATGTGAACGCCTGGCTGCTCTTAGCCGATCCGTTTCAGATGGATTGCGAAGGCTTGATCGATGGCCTGGCGCAGGCATATCCCGATCTGCCGATGCTCGGCGGGCTGGCATCGTACGACCAGACGGTGCAGCGGACCTACATTTTTGTCAACGATGACGTCTTCGACGAGGGCGGTGTCGGACTGGCGATCGGCGGTGTGTACAGCATTCTGCCGCTGGTCTCGCAGGGCTGCGAGCCGATCGGGGAGCCGTGGACGATCACACATGTGCGAGACGATGGATTGATCGAGAAGATCTCCAACCGTCCGGCCTACGAGCTACTGATCGATACGTTCCAGGAGCTACCGGCGGAGATGCAGCGGCGGGCGCAGAGCAATCTGCTGGTCGGGCTCGCGGCTGACGAGTACCTGGACACGTTCGGGCGCGGGAACTTCCTGATCCGTAACCTGTCCGGCATCGACCGGCGTACGGGCGCGCTGGCGATCAGCGCCTACCCACGGGTGGGGCAGACCATTCAGTTCCAGATGCGCGACGCCAGGACCGCCGATCTCGATCTACGCGAACTCCTGCAAGAGACGAGCGCGAAGCTGGGGGATAATCAGCCCATCGCGGGCATCCTCTGCACGTGCAATGGGCGCGGCGAGGGGATGTTTGCCGCGCGCGACCACGACGCCGGGCTGATTGAGAAGGAACTGGGGCCAATCCCGCTGACGGGCCTGTTCTGCAACGGCGAGATTGGCCCGATCGGAAAAAAGCCGTTCCTGCACGGATTTACGGCGAGCCTGGGCCTCCTGGTGAGACAGTAGGGAAGGGGCTCGCCCCCTTCCGCTCGGGGAGTGTGATCAGGCATGGAAGCGTAGTTCTCTTCTGAAAAAGTCCTCCCCTGAGCAGCTCAGGTAGGAATTACCCTGCCTGAGCCATCGGTTGGAGTTCGACTTGATAGCCCATCCGTTCGAGCCGTCGGAGGAGTTGCTTTTGCACGACCT
>DAOTTD010000040.1:0-3931 GCA_034438015.1 Ktedonobacteraceae bacterium
AGGTCGTGCAAAAGCAACTCCTCCGACGGCTCGAACGGATGGGCTATCAAGTCGAACTCCAACCGATGGCTCAGGCAGGGTAATTCCTACCTGAGCTGCTCAGGGGAGGACTTTTTCAGAAGAGAACACTCTTTTCCCCGCAATTCTCCCTGGAATCTTCCCTGGAGTCGAAAAGACCTTCGTGCTGTGCTCGTCCCGATGTACGATGAGAGAAGTTCGCATTCTTCTCACGCGTGTCATCCATCGGAAAGGAGGCCAGCATGAAGCATCATCACCATACCACATCCCAGCCAGCCGGGCCAAGCCTCTCGACCATTGGGGCCTGGGCGCTGCGCTTGCGCAGGCTGCATGAGCGTTTGCGTCCTCACTTCGCCCGTCCCGAAGCCTTCGAGCATGCCCTGCTCTACCTGCAAGCCATCATGAGTGACATCCCCCGCAAAAACGGCTGGCAGATCGCTGAACACGCCCGGCAAGCCCGGCCCTACGGCATGCAGCGCTTGCTCTCGCGCGCCGTCTGGGACCAGGACGGCGTGCGCGATGACCTGCGCACGTTTGTCTACCAGAGCTTGCTCCCGCCTTCTCTTTTGCCTGCCGCTGCGGCACAGACCCTGGTCTTCCCCGTCCTGGTCATCGATGAAAGCGGCTTCCCCAAACGCGGGCGCCACTCCGCCGGCGTCGGACCCCAGTATTGCGGGATCACCGGACGCGTGGAAAACTGCCAGGTCGGCGTCTTTCTAGATGATAAGTGGAGTAGAAATAGGATGTGCTATGCGACCAGGGAGCAGTAGGATGAGGGGCAGGTGAAGCCGGGGCCTCTGCCAACGGAGTCGCCCAAGCGGTCCCCGATGCGTCCTTTTGCTGGACGTGTGCAGTTTGCCGCAGCCTGTGTGCTCGCCAACGTCTGCCGCGGCCTGCATCGCGTCCCCGACTCCCGGTGCAGGTTACGCACACCTGACCCTGCCGAGTCAAGACCGCGCAGGAGGAAGGGTGAGGGGTGCGGGCGCGCTCGCCTTGGTCTTGACCGGCAGGGTACAATGGGCGTTCCTGCACGGGAGGCACAGCATTGATAGCACAGAGCCAACGTAGTTATTGACCATGTGAGAATCTGCATAGTTACACACGAAGGAGGCGTGAAGATGCAGACGGTAAGATGGGAGTTCTACCCGCTTGTCGCACACAATTCGGTTACCCGTGCCTTTATCGAGGAATTAGCTCAGGTGCGGAGAAGTTCAAGTACCATCGACAACTACAGCCGGGATCTCGAAGATTTCCTCCAGGCCTTCACCGACCTTCCATTTCCCGCCGTTCTTGAAGCCGATGAAAGTCAGATCGCCCGCTATGTTGATGGTCTATGGAGTCGTCCTGCGCGCCGGGGCTCAGGACATACATCGTCGAGAGAGAAAATTACCTACGTGACCGGATCGAAACTTGCCCTCAATACGATCCGCCGGCGTGTGAGCACCATCCGAGTGTTCTACGATTGGTGCATCCGGGTTCGCAAACGACGAGATCAGCTGAATCCTGTTCCGCGAGGGGTGCGTGGAAAGGAAAGGGGATTCGTCAGTTACGCTCCATCAGCTGCCTGGATTCCTAGCGAAAGTCAGTTCGCTGATCTCCTCTTGTATGTCTTTGCCACCATGTCGCTCCGTAACCAGGCGTTGATCCTGGTGTTGTATGATGGTGCCTTGCGACGAGAAGAAGTCACCTTTCTCAGAAAAGATCACATAGATGAGCGTACCCATACCATCAAGATTCCTCACGAACTGACCAAGAACAAAATGCCAGGCCGAATCGTGCTCTCCAATACCACCTGGAAGATCCTGCAAGACTACCTCCAGGAGGACCGCGCTCGCCTGGTTGCGGCGTATGGGGCTGAGGATGCTGGCCCGCTCTTTCTCTCCGAATCAAACCAGAACGCTGGACAGCCCATCAGTAAGTGGTCCATTACGAAGATCTTCGATGAGATCAGGGATGCGCTCGGCTTGCCTCAGTTAACCCCCCACAAGTTGCGACATCTGATGCTGACCCATCTGATGGACAATGGTCTGGACCTGTATGAGGTCAGCCGCTATGGGCGACACCGATCGGCTGCCAGTACCGAAATCTACCTGCACCTGGCCGATTCGAAGCTTGCCCGTCAAGTGAACCATATACACGAGCAACAGTGGCAACGTCTAGAGATGCTCTTTGAGCAGCGAAAGAAACGGATGGAGGCTCCAGATGTCTTCTAACCTTGCACCTCTTCCCAGCCAGGAGGAGAAGCTCCAGTGGCACATGCCGATTTCGCCGGTTGATTACCCTGACCGCAATCCTCTCCTCTCAGAAGAGGAACGAAAGGGTATTGAGCACTTGCTCTCACTCTCTTCCTGGCAGTGGAGGGCATTTGAGCAACAACTGGCGCTCCTTGAGCGTATCACGAAACCGCTCATTGACGTGCTCACGCTCTTTCAACGGTGGCGCCCCAAGAGTCGTGTGTCACGCCAGCATTTCATTGGTCATCTTTTAGGGCATGTGCTGCAAACGAACACTCTGTACTGGGGGTGGTCGAGCAGTATGTGGGAGACTGTGATACAGACTCTTCCCACGCGGCCAAAGGAGGTAGCTCAGAGAAGAGAACCTGGGCATACAAGCAGCGCCAGCCCAGATCTCATCCTGACTCATCTTGCTGCCTATCTGTTGACAGGTCGGCTTCACCTCACGAGAGAAAAGCCACTGCGAGTCCTGGCATTCGGCGAGATCGTTTTTGGCCCAGCGTTGGTGCAGGCAGCTATTGACAGAGTGAAGGGACCATGGCTCGCAACAGGGTACTCGGAGAGGGGGAGAAACCAGGAGGATCTCATTCATGTCCTGATCCTGGCGCTCCTGGTCAATCACCATCCTTCTCTAGAGGCTCTCACTGCCTCCGTGCTCAAGCAGGCATGTGCCTTGAACCTCAGAAAAGACATAGAGCATCGGTTTGGACAGCTCCACCGTGTTCTCATTGATTTAGCTATCATCACGGACTCCGGGTTGAAGAAGACAGAAACCAGACCAGCCACGATGCTGTTTCAGGATGAATTTGTCCGGGACATCCATCCTCGATGGGTCGCCTGGGTCCGGGCTTTTTGGCAACAAACACCCCTCTCTCAACACCATCGAACCGAGATCACTGGTCATGTGTTAATGGCTTGTCGCTGGTTAGCTCAACATTACCCTCAGGTCACTGAACCCAGCCAATGGACAAGGGAAATCGCTTTAGCATATGTCGCTTACGTCTGCAACGAAGCGACCGTCTTCGATTACGCCTCTCCGCTGATCCGGCAGCGGTTGGCCAAGAAGGTAGAAAAAAGGCAGGGAGAGCCGTTAAAGCCTGCAAGTATGTCCGCGCGTCTTCAGGGTCTGAGAGCTTTCTTTCGAGGTCTTCAAAAGTATTCCTATGAGATTGATGGCCGCCTGGAGCCGCACTTTGAAATCAATTGGAACCCTGCTGATCTCTTAGCCACGCCAGAACAGGTGATGACCCAAATTCAGCCGAATCCTCGCAACGTTGAGGAGGAGGCCTGGCTCAAACTGGTGTGGACCGCATGCACTCTCAATGCAGAAATGGTCAAAGAGGCAGCTCCTCGAACGACCTATCCCTTACTCTTGCAGCGAGCTGTGGCGCTGGTCTGGGTCACAGGATGTCGTCGCAGTGATGAAATTCGCCGCTTACCGCTTGACTGTGTGCGTAGTGAGTGGGCACCAGAGATGGTTGATGAACAGGGAGTCCAGCTTGAAGAGGCAGAGCATCTTTGGTACCTGCACGTTCCAAGTAACAAATATCGTGTTATGAGGGATAAACTGAGGAAAGTCAACCCTTGGTGATTACCCACATCTTTGCGTCATTGTAGTGAGTTCAGGTCACAGACCTCTTCATGTCGTACTCATAGCATTATAAAAGCTGAGTTTATCT
>DAOTTD010000041.1:0-4464 GCA_034438015.1 Ktedonobacteraceae bacterium
TACAGGCATGGCACTCTCCTTTTTAGGAAATGAATGAACATCCTCAAGAAATGTTCTATGCCTGTATTATCCTCTCAAAAACTCCTTTTTGAACAGCTTTCCTTTACACACAATACGGAATGGTGTCAGAATAGGTGTTCATGGTGGCAGGTGGAGAAGAGGGTACTGGGCAAGAGGGCATGCACCATCCTTGCTTCATGGATAGGAAGCGCATTTTGAACCAGTGATGCACAGGAAGAATCTTCACCGCACCATCTCCTCCACAACGAGCCAGAACCAACGGAAAGCGGCTTTGATGAGGCCACCCACACCCAAACCCACTTGCCTCATGAGAGATCTTACCCCTTTGTGCAAGAAGAGACAACCCATTGGTCATTTCCAGAAAACGTGTGAAGCCTACGAGGAGCTTCCTCCAGACCCAAAAACAGGGGAGGAGAACTGGTAGGAGAATCGTACCAACGGGTAAGATTTTCCATGAGGAAATGCGCAGTCAGCGGTGCAACAAGCTGTCCGAGCGCTACGACAGCGAGAGTAAGTGCAATCCAGGCGGTGAGCGGGATATGGGTAACGAGGGGATCAAGCTCGGCAGTGCGCCCCACGGGAGCAGCCAGTTTATCGATGACAGCACGCGATAACGCCAATTGCAGTGGCGTAAGACCTGACTCTACCCCAAAGAGCAGTAGCACACCAACCAGCAAGAGAGGAGCGGCTTTCCATGCCAGTTTCACAGTCGTCCAGCAGGTACGCGCGGTGCTAGCCAGCCCTTGCCCAAAGGATTTGAAGAAAAGGAAATTCCACATAGATGCGTTCTCCTGAAAAAGACAACAAGCAAGCAAACCCGTAGTCGGGCGTCGATGCGAGATGCAGTAAGAACATCATCAGGTGGAGGCGAACGGGCTTTGGGGGTGGCCGCGTTTTTTGCAAAACGAACCCTTTCACAAGCGGGAAAGCACGTGAGAGAAGTTGCCCCTCCCGTTTGTGCTGTGGGGCCGTTTCGATGAAGTTGTCGAGGGCAAACGGAACTCGGTTTACCAGGCAGAAGTGGGCATGCGCGACTTCGAGCGAGCACGCCAGGCGATGGGTGAGAAGACTTGGCTCCTTTTCTAGTAAGAAGCCAGGTCTCTGAGGTCAGCCATTAAAGAACGAGGGATGGGGGTTCCAGGCTTTGGAGAATCCCAGGCACACATCTGCGACGAAGATGCGGAGCAGCTCCTGTGCTAGCAGCACGGGAATGTGCTCTTGTTCGTTTCGTGCCAACTGTCTCATGCTGTGCATCCTGACAGGTTCAGTCATAGCGAACGCTCCCCTTCTCTATAACACACCAGACAATAGAAATCTATCTGTCCTTGTTATGCCCAACTACTGTCTTTTTGTCAAGTCCAATGACTCTGCGCTAGCGATCACTTTTGATGAAGTCTCCCGTACCTGTTAAAATAGGACTTGACAGAAACAGGAGCATGATGCTTCTCGATCAATCGTGCGAGCGAAAGCATGGAAAGATGACAGAGCAAGATGTCTCTCCCATCGAGCAACGCACCAGGATGAAAGGTGGAGACATGTTACGGTCGAATGCGATGACCATCGGACAACTCTCCCGGCGCACCGGCGTGCCGCTCAAAGTGCTGCGCCACTACGAGGACCTGGGGTTCCTCTACACCCCGGGCCGCAGCCAGAGCAACTACCGCCTGTTTGGGGAAGAAGCGGTGTGGTGTGTGCAGGTAATCCAGGGCCTGCGCTCCCTCGGGCTGACCCTCAAAGAGATCCAAACCCTGGTCACGTGCTACCTTGAGCGTCCCGGCGAGCCGAGCAGCGTCCTGCTGAAAGCACAACTAGCGCAAGCCATCGCCCGTGTCGAGGCCCGCATTACAGACTTCCAGGCGCTGCGTCAACGCATCCTGGAGTTCCAGGCCGCCTATGCTGGCGCACCAGCTCCGCCCGCTGCTTCCTCACTGGCACAGTTGTTAGCGTCGGACCCACGCCGCTGACAGTGACGCCGCGCCATCTGCCTCTTGACTCTCCTCCCGGGGGGAGAGTGTACGCTATTCTCAGTCCCCCATGGAGGGGAAGAAAGGAGAGGTAAATTCCTATGTCATTCAACAGTGAAAAGCGCGCCTTTGTCGTTGGGCTGGAGGTGGGTGGGTGCGGACGCTTCACGTGTTTGGTACTTGGCCTGCTGGGGCTCATCCTTATTGGAATGGCAGTGGCGCAGGCCAGGCTGTCTTTTGCGCTGATTGGCCAGATGGCAGGCGGCTTGCTCCTGACAGCTGCTCTGTACCTCATCCTCTTCTGGCAGCTTGGAGAGAGAATAGGGCGTCCCTGGTTGCGGACCGTGATCTTCTGGGCTCCTCTCGCGTTCGTGCCTTTCCTTTTTCTCATTCCCTGGGGCTGGGGGTACGGGGTTCTGCTGTACTGGTCGGTGTCTTGTCTCATGGCGGCACTCTTGTCCCACGGCGACTGCGAGATCGTGGCGTTTCCCAGCCTCCTCTTCCGGCGGCATTCCACGGTCTACTGCCCGCTCAATGCCATCGACCTGGTCGAGCGCCACTACACGAAACGGTAAACGCACACGCTGGCTCTGGTTATGCACGGGGAAAGCCTGCAGCGGCCAGAAGCGAGCGCTCAATGCCTGTTGCCTGGCGATCGAGAGTGCATACACTCGCGGTGTGGAGCCCACCTTCCACCAGGCGCCGGAGGAGATCCCGGCTCTGAGCCAATTGCCGCACTGCGTGTGCCAGGGCAGCGGGGTCTCCAGGGGGAATGCGTATGCAATTGACGCCATCGAGGCAGTACTCACTCGATCCTCCCACACCGGTGGCGATCACGGGACAGCCGCAGGCCATCGCTTCCATGGGTACCAGCCCAAAGGCCTCGTGTTCCATCATGCTCGTAAAGAGGGTGACGTCGGCTTGCTGATAGCGTTGGCGTATCTGCTGACGAGACGCCAGTGAGAAGGAGAGACGGGATGCGACCTCCAGTGTTGCGGCCAGCGCTTCCAAACGTTGACGATAGACTGGCTCAATCGGCCCGACGATCTCCAGCATAGCGTTGAGTGGGAGGAGTGGCAGCGCGTGGACGGCCGTCTCAATCCCTTTCTCCTCGATCACTCGACCCACCCAGAGTAAGCGCCACCGCCAGGGACGATCTGGCCCCTGGACCAGCGGCGGAAACTCGGTTGGGGAGAGACCTGGAAAGATGATCTCGGCGCGAGGAAAGTACCATCCGCCGATCTGCTCGGCTCGTCTTTTGGTCCAGGCGCTCACGAAGCAGAAGATCCCCAGCGCTCCCAGATCCGGCAGCCGCGTGGGAAGCCCTGTGTGCCGCTCGACCGCTACCGCCTGTTCTGGATGCTCATTGCACCATCTGAGCCAGACGTCGGCCCACCCACCGTAGCAGAGCCAATCGTCCCCGATGACGAAGACGAGCGGGAAGCCCAGGCGCGCGGTGGTCGTGATGAGTCCCAGCGACATGGCCCCCATGTGCCAAAAGGCAACGACATCGGGGTGAAAGGCTGCCAACACGCGCTGCATCTGCGCCTGGTTGTGCTGTTCGATCGCCAGCGCCTCCTGCAAGGGCGGGTCCAGGTTGGCTGACCCGTCCCAGTAGCTGCGCAGGATGCGGCGCACCGGGACAGCGCCCTCTTCTGCATCAGGAGCTGCCGAGGCCATCCCAGGTTCTAGGGGGAGCGTGGCGAGCACCAGCACTTCATGCCCACGCTGCTTGATACCAGCTTGCGGTCTGTGGTAGAATTCTGAAAAGAGGAAACCAAGATCGGAAGGAAAGAGCAATGGCAAGGATAACAAGAGCAGCGCCACATTTATCAGTAGAAGAAGTAAAAGAGAGGATGAATAACGATCCCAATCCTTTGTACAGAAAAAGGTGGCTGATTATTTATAATGTTCTAGTAGACCCAAGGGAAGCAAAAGTTGTTGCCAAGCATACAGGAGTTTCAGTGAAAACTGTGCATAAGTTAATTTCCACATACAATCGGTTGGGAATTGCAGCAGTAGAAACACCAGGAAAAGGCGGAAGAAGAAATGAATATCTGACATTGGAGGAAGAAAAGGAACTGTTGACACCATTTTTCGAGCGTGCAAAAAAGGGAGAACTTACTACTGCTGCACAAATCAAGCAAGAATTTGAGAAGAAAGTAGGACATAAAGTAGATGAGGCAACGATCTATCGACTTCTCAAACGGCATGAGTGGCGAAAGCTGGTGCCGCGCCCTTTTCATCCAAAGGCCGATAAAGAGGAACAGAGGCTTTTTCAGCAAAACTTTGCAACACTGGTTGAAGAAGCTCTTCAGTCAAGAGATCCAGAAGACGATCGGCCCGTCCTCACAATGGCTCAAGATGAAGCCTGTTTTGGTCGAATAAGCACGATAAGACGGTCATGGGCACCAAAACATATTCGGCCGCTGGCACCAAGACAAGCCATTCGTGAGTATATCTATGTCTATGCTGTTGT
>DAOTTD010000042.1:0-4172 GCA_034438015.1 Ktedonobacteraceae bacterium
TGGGGTGCCTCGCGGGGCCTGAGAGGCGGGTTCACGAGGCCGTTTGCGAGGCAGCCTCTGAGAGGACTCGATTTTGGGGTCCTTCGAGGGCTACAAGGAGAGTATATACGGGATGGGCGCGTTTTGCAAGAGCCTGGGAAGGGGGTCTGGCACTTTTGGATGGGATGCGAGGCAGCGAGCGTGGCGTTACCACCACTCGCTGCCTCGCGTTTCGTTGTAGAGCAAAAAATGCATTGCACTTATATTTACGCAGCCTGCGGATCGCTCTGCATGATGCCGAAGACGTTGCCCTCGGTGTCTTTGCAGTAGACGAGCCAGCCAACTTGTGGGACCGCCATTTTGGGTAGGGCGATTGTGCCTCCATGCGCCTGGACGGCGGCGATGTCTGCGTCGATGGTTTGCGAGGATATAGTGCATACAAAGGCGATGACGGAATCGCCGTTGATGGGTGCCGGACGCCGCAAGATCGCTCCGTCAATGCCCGGTTCCGGCTCCGAGCCGGTCTTCACCAACCAGTAGTCTGCCGGGCCCTCCCACTTCTGGATCTGCCAGCCAAAGATTTCGGAGTAAAAGCGTACAGCGCGCTCCGGGTCGTCGGCCTGGATCTCGAAATGTACGACGCGTGCCATGTGTCACCTTTCCTTTCTGCGATGGTTTCTCTCCATCTTCTAAACGGTCGTTCGTTTTCAGGTACAATCACATAGGAGCTATCATGTTCATTGTATTCCAGCAGCCTTATTCTTTCCCTACCAATAAAAACGGTAGGGCATGGGTTTTGTATCATGGCCTCCGACTCATTCATTTGTTGAAACGCCAAAAGTGAGAAATCACGGCATGTTGTGGAAAACGAAAAGAGAAGACCTGGTATGTGATTCGATGGAACAAATGGAACAAAGTCCCCTGAGACGGCCTGGGGAGCGGATCTACATTGTTCCATCATTGTTCCGTGCCCTTTTTGTGGAGATGGAACAATGTAAACCGGCTCCCCAGGCGGCATGAGCATACTTTGTTCCATTTGTTCCATCGAATCACACGCCTGACCAGGGCCCGCGCAAGGCTACGACGGCGGGCGGAGGATGTGATACAGTGATAATAAGAACGAAGCAGTATCCAGATTTGGGAGTAGAAACATGAAGATTGCATTGCTTGGAGCGAATGGCAGGATTGGGCAGCGTATTGCTCAGGAGGCGCTGACACGCGGGCACGAGGTGAAGGCGCTGGTTCGCCATACTGATGATTTTCCGATTACGCACCCACATCTGACGGTCGCGCGCGTGGATATCTTCGATCCCGCCAGTGTCGCTGATGCGATCGCCGACGCGGATGTGGTGGTGAACGCGACGGGCGCTCGCGGCATCGATCCACATAATTTCTTTGTCAATTCTACCCATGCGGTGATCGAAGGCATCAAGCGCGCCGGTGGCAAGAAGCGACTGATTGTGGTCGGCGGCGCGGGCAGCCTGGAGGTCGCTCCCGGTGTGCAACTGGTCGATACGCCCAGTTTCCCCGATGTGGCGCGCCCAACGGCACGGGCGCAGCGCGAAACCCTTACTATTTTGCGCGCCTCTGATATCGATTGGACCTTCCTCAGCCCTTCCGCGACTATCGCACCGGGCAGGCGGACCGGGAAGTACCGCCTCGGCACTGAGCAGTTGTTGACTAACGATGCGGGCGAGAGCCACGTCTCTATGGAAGACTACGCGGTCGCCCTGCTGGACGAGATCGAGCATCCCCAGTTTCCCCGCCGACGTTTTACCGTCGTCTCTCTGGAGAAGTGAGGAGGATATGCGGCACCTCCCCATCAACGTCGTCGTGAGCCGCATGGGTTCTCTCACTGACACATTTCAGAGGAGCCATGCATGTCGTGGCGATACCACCCGGCATGAAACGGTCGTTTTCGGAAGCGTGTATGATTTGGGTAGAGACCAGCTTCGAGCGCGTCCGTGATTTATCATATTCCTCCACGTTCCATTGTAATAAACGTTTATTACATATGAATACATGCATATCTACATGTCAGGAGAGGAAATCGATAAATCGCGGACGCGCTCGAAGCTGGTCCCTACCCTGATCCCATGATTGATCAAAAAATGTGTCAGGGCGAGAAGGAAGCCGAATGGGGGCAAGCCCATCCCTACTCAGGTTTTGGCGGCGGCGTTAGCAACAGGGAAACCAGCAGAGGAGCAGATTTATAGAGGGTAAGGTATTGCTCGTATTCTTCCGGGTACTCTCTTTTCCGTATCATGACGATAGGGTTGCCGGGTATGTTGATACTAAAGTAGTTAAAGTTGCCATCGGCATCGGCCCCGATACTACTTTGAATGACGATACCGTCGGTAGAGACCAGGTCATTGCCTGCACGGTAAAACGGGTTACTGAACATCGCAGATCCTTTCGCGCCGGAACATTTCGTTGCGTACCGGCTGCCACCTTCTCTCGCTGATAGCTGTCTCCCCTTCAGGAAATACAAATCCTGCTATTGACCAGTATACCAGCTCCCAGGGCGACCGCAAGGGTCAATGCATGTCACGTACCAATATCACAGTAGGGACAAGGGGCGGCGGCGCGGCTGGGAGGGGGCCTTGCGCTCAATACATTTCACTTAACCCCAAACGGGGGAAAGACAAGACAAGAAAGCTCCAAATCTGGCAAGCTACCAGAAAGGAAAACACACAAGGAGCTTTCTGATGTAGAGATGACGGCAACTGGACGTGGATGACAAGGTCTGTGAACAGGTGGATCTGGCCCTGGTCGAACAGGTGGATCCCAAAGAAGTCATCGAGAGATGCGTTGAGCAGAGTCAACCGTGGGCGCAGAAAAACCGGCGAGTGCGGCAGACAAGCAAGCTGAGTCTGGTCTGGCTGCTCATCGGGATGGGGTTGTGGAGTCGGCTGAACCAGGGTCTGGTCTGGCAACAACTGGTCGGCAAGCTCAGTGATCTGCATCCGGGTGAGGGACAAGGGAAACTGAGCGAGGCTGGGATAAGCGGAGGGCGCAAGGAACTGGGAAGTGAGGCGTTGCAGACGTTGATGCGAGAGCGCTGTCTGCTGATTGCCGAGCAGGCAACGATGCCAGGCGCCTTCTTTGGTCGTTATCGGCTCATGGCCATCGATGGGACGCTCTTCAACACGCCGGATACGCAGGCCAATGAGCAGGCCGATGCCTCGCGGGAGCAATCACTATGGCAAGGGAGCCTCTCCGCAGGTGCGCTGTGTGCTGCTGGCGGAGTGTGGGACCCATGCCGTGCTGGGGCTGGAAATGAGTCGCTCTGAGGCCTCAGAAGTGCATGGGGCTCATCGCTTGCTTTCCCAGGTCGGTCCCAATCTGCTCGTGACCGTGGACGCCGGCATCACCTCAGGAGGGGGAGTGCAGCGAGTGCGTGAGCGAGGCGCTCATGGGTTAGGGGCATTGGAAGCAGGAGCCTGGGAGCGTCTCCCGAAACAACGCCGATTGAGCGATGGCTCGGTGCTGGTCTGGGTTCCCCGAGCCACAAAGGGGATGCCTGCTCTCCCGTGAAGCGAGGAATGTGGGTGCCATCATTTCTTACCGACTGACCGATGGATCGGCTGGGAGAAGAGGGCAAGGTGTATCGACTGATCACGACGTTGCTCAATCCCCTGACGGCTCCGGCTCTCACGTTGGTTGAACGGTATCATGAACGCTGGGAAATCGAATTGGTGATTGATGAGATCAAAACGCCTGAGCGAGCTCAACGCAAGGTCCTGCGCTCCAAAACCCCACAGGGAGTCAGACAAGAACTCTTGGGGATTTTTCTCGCTCATTATCGGGTTCGTGTCCTGATGGCTCAAGCGGCTCAGCAGGGGAAACTGGACCCTGATCGCCTCCGTTTTACCGAAGGGCTCTTTCACCTGAGCGAAATGATCGATCTGGCTCTCGTCGTCGAACCAGAGGCAACTCCTGCTCTTCTCAAGCGGTTGTACGAGCGATTGGCACGCAAAATCTTGCCTCCACGCAGCTTGCACATCCCACGAAGTGCGCAACGAGATGTAGCGAGGAGCGAAGCAGCAGAAAAATGTGCCTCCTTACAAAGGAAGAATATGACTATTCCAACAGGAAGGAGGAACCATGACCAGTATCGCCGATTCAGCCGTCACCATCCAGGTCTCTTCGCCATCTGTTCCCTCGACGCCAGCTTGGTTCGGAGAAGTCGT
>DAOTTD010000043.1:0-24635 GCA_034438015.1 Ktedonobacteraceae bacterium
TGTTTTAATACCAGCCCCACGGGCTGCTGCGGTTGACGGCCTGGCTGCCGGTCCAGGTAAAGGCATCATCGTACAGATGGCCGTTGATCAGGTACCAGCCGGCCAGCGCCCCTATCTCGTCGGAGTACTGCTGCAGCCAGCTCTGATTGGAGGTGGTCACCCAGCCCGTGTTGTAGCCGATCAGCGCGTGTCTGATGAAGTCGGTTCCGGTGAAACCAGCGGCCTTCGACTGGTGGGCGAAGTGGATCAGGTGGCGTATCCCCATGTGGACCGCGATGCCGGGATCGTAGAAATTCTGCGGCGTGAAAGCGTACTGCACCATCTGGGGGATATCGTTCTCAGGCGAATAGCTGGGATTGGCATTCGCGTAGGCGGGCTCGGCGGCTTGCAGTGGACCGTAGGAATGGGAGGCCCCGCTCCCGGTCTCCAGCGCGGCATTCAGGGTCGATTCGCGCGTAGCCATGCCCAGGAAGAATGCATATGCCTGCGCTTTGCTGCCGAGGCCCAGCGCGCTCTGGATAACGCCCCAGTTCGCATCGACCTGCTTTTCAATGATCGTCTTCACCTGCTGCTTCGTCAGATTGGCGGCCAGGGCTCTCATCGTCGCAACCGGGGTGCCCACCGGGAAATAGCGATCGCTGTTTGAACTGGATGCCGATACGGCTAGAGATTGTGTAGATACCGTTGTATGTGTCGATCCGATGGCCTGCGTGGGTGCAACCTTCGGGACCGGCGTTGCCGTGTGGACGGGCATCATGACGGAGATGGCGGCTCGCGTGGGTGCAATTGTGGGAACGGGTGTGCCCGACAGACTGGCAGGCGTCTTCATCACCGTGACGTGGGCCGCCGTGTTTGTCTTGATTACGGCTATTGTCAGGACAGTTACGGCCACGAGAATAAGAATGCTCGTCAATCCTACGACTTTTGCTTTTTCCATTTTTACCTCGACTGGGGGATATATAGTATCTTGTAAACTGAAGAACTCTTGCTGTCAAGCAAAAATGGGGACTTGAGCGTGGACAGTTTTGTATAGTAGGATAAAAGTATAAATAGATGCGGTACAACCTTCTTCAAGAAATCAGACTGTTCACACCATGAACAGTCTGTGGTACACTGATCAGGAAGAGTTTGCATGTACAAATGCGCCCGGTGACGCATTAACTTGCTTTCTGCGTGCCGAGCAGCTCCGCGACTGTCCTATGTATGCTCTCTGGCTGATCATAACAGGAGGCTTGCATCGATTTCACAACACAGAAGGGCGGGGGACGTAGTAATTATAGGATGGAAGAGGTGCTTGATAGATACAGCGCATAGAGGTCAACGCCCCGATGCAAGGAAGGGCCTCGGTCGCCTGGGTGAACGCCTGGCCGCCGAAAAACTGCTCAGTCATGGCTACCGTATCCTGGAACGCAATTTTCGTTGTAGTTATGGCGAGATCGATCTAGTCGCGGAGGACGGGCAGGACCTGGTCTTCGTGGAGGTAAAGACACGGCGTGGCACCGCTTACGGCCTGCCTGAGGAGGCGGTGACGGCGCGCAAACAACGCAAGATCGTGGAGGTTGCGCACTACTACATCGAGGCACACGAGTGCCCCGAGCGCTCCTGGCGCGTGGATGTGGTCGCGGTACAGTTGAGCGTGGGCGGGAAACTTGAAGAGATACGTATCTATCCGCATGCCGTAAGCGAGTAAGAGGACCGGCAAGACCGGGACTAGACTATACCATACTATGGAGGCAGATAATGGCCGATTTTATGGAATCTGCTAAAAATCTTTTTAATTCCGCCGTGAGTCGCACGGGCTGGGAGGCGCAGAAACAACTGCGCGTCCGCAACAAGCAAAGCGAGATCGATAAATTGATGGAGCAGCGTCGCCAGTTGGTGGATGAACTCAGCCAGGTGGCGATGAATCTCTATCAGCAGGGTACATTGACCGATTCACAGCTTGGACGGCTGTGCGCGAGTATCTATGAGCTGGATCACGATGCGAAGACGCGCGAGGCTCAGTTGCAGCAGATCAAGGACGAGCCCTATCCGGCTGATCAGCTTGGCCCCGCGCCGACGATGAACTATGCGCCGCCGCCTTCCAATCCCCAGCCGGCTCCGCCGCCACCCCCCCCGCAGACCTCGGCTCCCAATGCGGGGGCTGGTCAAGCGGCTGGCACCCAGGCGGCGCGCTGTCCGAATTGTGGTAATCCACTGCGCCCGAACGCTCTCTACTGCCGTAACTGCGGCGCGAAACTTCGTTGAGCTAAATTGCATGCCGGTATGCTATAATAAGGCGCACACTGGACAACGAGAACCGTTCCACATTCTATAGACAGAATGCGGGGCTACTCTCTTGTTTTTCAGGTGAACGCCAGTACATAGGATGTAGAGCGTTGCCGGCAGTTTTATAGAGAGAAGACAACGTTTTTTGATAGGAGTTTCCATCGCAGGGCCGTGCCAGTCGCGGCCCGTCTCATCCATAGCGCGGTGGCACAGAGCAAAATGCGAAGGTTGTTTGTTTAGTGGTCCAGAACATGCAAGAGGAGGGCACCTGTACCCTCGATATCATCAGTCATAGCTCCGCGCAGACCCAGCGTCTGGGTCTGCGCCTGGGCGAACTCCTGCAAGGGGGCGAACTGCTCTTGCTTGAAGGACAGCTCGGCACAGGTAAAACGACTTTTACGCAGGGGCTCGCCAGGGGCATGGGCATCACTGAAATGATCAGCAGTCCGACCTTCACCTTGCTCAAGGAGTATTCCGGTCAGATTCGCCCGCCGTACGACGATCAGTCCAGCACATCACCAGTGCGTAGTCCAGCTCTCTATCATTTTGATCTTTATCGCCTCGATGAGCCTGAGGAAATTATCGATCTCGGTTTCGAGGACTATTTTTATAACGGCTCTGGTGTCTCTGTGGTCGAGTGGGCAGACAAAGCCGCTGCGCTCTGGTCGAATGGCAAACTACGTGTGCGCCTGAAGTCGATGAGCGAGACCAAGCGCGGCCTGTTGTTTATCGCGACGGGTGCGCGCTATTGTGAGTTGTTGCGACAGTTTCAGAAAAATACGTATGCTACTGCTAGCTCTTGATACCTCTACGCGACAATCCAGCATCGCTCTGTATACGGAGAACGAGCTGCTCGGCGAATATCTATGGAACGCCGGTACGAATCATAGCGTAGAACTGTTAGATCATGTGAAACGCATGATAGCTGAGTGTCAGCTATCGATGCAACATCTTGACGCCGTGGCAGTGGCGATCGGCCCCGGCTCGTTTAATGGTGTGCGCGTCGCGCTCGCTACCGCGAAGGCGCTGGCATTCGCCCTGAAGAAGCCGCTGCTGGGTGTAGGAACCCTGGATATTATCGCCGCTCAACAGCAGCAGTGGCGCGCGCCCGTCTGCTCTGTACTGGAGGCTGGGCGCAGTGAACTCTACGCCGCCTGCTATCTGTTCGATGAATTGCCGGACGCCGATGGAGGGCTGACCTATCACAGGCAGCGGCTCAGCGATTATCTTTTACTGACGCCACAGCACCTGGCGAGCTATCTGCTGGAACAGGCAAACGAGTGGGTCGGTGTGCCGGGAGAGCGACATATACCGCCGTTTCTCCTGTGCGGCGAGATGAGCGATCTCTCTCGCCGGGCGCTGCATGCGCACATGCAGGAGCATGCTCTGTTTGTCGGCGCCAACCAGTCAGCGCGACGTGGCTCCGTATTGGCCGCGTTGGCGCTGCAACGCTTGCAGAATGGTGAAGAGGATGATCCTCTTTCACTTGAACCACTTTACCTGCGGCGTCCTTCTATTACGACAAGTACACGGAAGCGATCGCTGCTGGGTGGTACAACATAGTCACACAGAAAGGAAAGAGGGTGCGTTACGTCATTGAGCGAATGACGATGTCCGACGTGCCTCGCGTCATCGAGATAGAGCGCCTTGCCTATCCTTCGACCTGGCCTCCGAGCGCATATCGTAAGGAGTTGCAGGACAATCGTTGGGCGCATTATATCGTGTTACGCGATAAGCAGATTATAGGAGAGCGCACGGTCGCGCAGCAGCCGGAACCGGAGAAGCCACGAAGAAGTCGTCTCTTTCCCCTTTCGCTTTTGCCCAACCGCCCGGCTGTTACCGCTTCGTCACCTGATCTTACTTCAATTATCGGTTTTGCCGGTCTGTGGCTTATGGTAGATGAGGCCCATATCACCACGATCGCTATGCATCCCGACTTCCGCCAGCGCGGGTTGGGGGAGTTTTTACTGGTCAGCCTCATCGATACTGCTTATGAGATTGGTGCCCGGTGGGTGACGCTCGAAGTGCGCGTCTCGAATATGGTGGCTCAGAGCCTCTACCGCAAATATGGTTTTCATCAGGCGGGCGTTCGTCATCGCTACTACAGTGATAATCAGGAAGATGCTTTGATTATGTGGACCGACGAGATCAATTCTCCTGCATATAAGCAGAAATTCCAGGCGTTGAAGACCGCTCTTCTGGAAAAACTGGAAGCGCAGTAAAGCTATTCCGCGATACTCTGACTGGGAATTTACTATTATGCTCGTACTTGCTATTGAAAGTTCTTGTGATGAGACCGGGGCCGCGCTGGTACGCGATGGGCGTTACCTGCTCTCGAATGTAGTGGCCTCACAGATCGAAATCCATAACCGTTACGGTGGTGTCGTGCCCGAGGTTGCTTCGCGGCAACAGCTCGCTACGATTATTCCGGTCATCGAGACGGCTATGGAGCAGGCGTCGTGCTCGTGGGACGATATTGACGCCATTGCTGCCACCTACGGTCCTGGCCTGGCTGGCTCCCTCCTGGTCGGCCTGACCGTGGGGAAGACGCTGGCCCTGGCGCGCGATCTTCCTTTCCTCGGCGTGAATCACCTTGAGGCCCATATCTACGCGAATTGGCTGCGCCGGGGCGATGCTCCCGTTGTTGAGAGCGAAACCGATGGTGACTGGAGCTATCGCAAGGGCGATCCTATCTTTCCTTTGATCTGCCTGGTGATCTCCGGCGCGCATAGCGAGCTGGTTCTCGTACGCGATCACGGACAGTACGAGTTGCTTGGTCGCACGCGTGACGACGCTGCCGGAGAGGCTTTCGACAAGGTCTCGCGTATCCTGGGCCTGGGTTATCCGGGCGGGCCAGCAATCCAGAAGGCCGCCCAACAGGTCGAGGAGGAGCTACAGCAGCAGAAGAAGCCGCTCACCCTGGCGCGCTCTGCCTATCGCCTACCGCGTGCCTGGCTGCGCGGTACCTACGATTTCAGCTTTAGCGGCCTCAAGACGGCGATGCTCCACCTCGCCGAAGGCGCGACGAGCGAGGATGCGCGTACTACCGGTGAGGGTCGGCAGGTGAGCCAGTACACCCGCATGGGCGCGCAGGCCGCGCAGAAGGGTGCGCCCAACGTCTCCCTGCTGGCGTCCAGCTTCCAGGAGGCAATCGTCGATGTCCTGGCGGTGAAGACGCGCCTCGCCGCCCAGGAGTACCATGTCAAGCAGGTCGTGCTGGCGGGCGGCGTCGCGGCCAATGCCAGCCTGCGCGCTCGTCTGGAGCAGGAACTCCTCCCGCTCAGAATTCGCCTCAGCTATCCGCCGATCGAGTTCTGCACCGATAACGCTGCGATGATCGGGAGTGCTGCTTTCTTCCATTTATGTCGTGGTGAACAGCATGCTCTCGACCTGGACGTTGAGCCGGGCCTGAGCCTGCCATTTAAGAAATGAGCAATATGTATGCCGAAACAGAAAGTCTATGCCCTGGGTATTGACCTGGGGGGAACCAAAACGCTCGCCGCCGTCGTCGATATCGCCTCTGGGGAGGTTGTAGGCTCGGCGCGCAAGCGCACGCGCGCCGAACGCGGCCAGGACTTTGTCTCGCAGCGTACGATCGAGCTGGCGACGGCGGCGTTAACCGCCGCGAAGCTGAACCCCGAGGATGCGATCGTCGCGCTCGGGGTTGGCGCAGCGGGACAGATCGATCGCAAAAGTGGCGTAGTCGTGGATTCTCCCAACCTGGGCGTCCGTGATATGCCGCTGGGCAGCATCCTGGGGAAGCAGTTCGGCAAACCCGTCTACATAGGCAACGACGTTGAGGTGGCGGCCCAGGGCGAATATCTCTACGGCGCGGGGAAGGGATACAAGAACTTTGTCTGCGTCTTTATCGGGACGGGCATTGGTTCCGGTATCGTACAAGATGGCCACCTCTACACTGGTCTCACGGGAACAGCGGGCGAGATGGGTCATACGATCATCGACGCCGATGGGCGCATCTGTGGCTGTGGCTCTCGTGGCTGCCTGGAAGCCTACGCCTCGCGTACCGCGATCACAAAGGCGATTATGGCGGAGATCCATCATGGACGCCCCTCGGTCCTGGCCGACGATGCCGTGCGCCAGTTGAGACAGGGCGAGACCATTATCCGCTCGGGCATTCTCGCCAGCGCCATTCAGCAGAAGGACGAGTTGACCATCGAGGTCATCACCGAGGCGGGAGAGTATCTTGGCCGCGCGCTCGGCTCGATCATGAACTTTTACAATCCCGACTGCATTGTGCTCGGTGGCGGCGTCATTGAAGCGATCGATCTTCTCTTTGAGACCGCTGTCCATCGTGCGCGTATCACCGCCCTCGCCGCGCCCGCGAAGACGCCGATACTGCGCGCGAAGCTCGGCGACTTCTCGGGCGTAGTCGGCGCGGCCTGCATGGGTGCCCAGGTGGCAGGCTTTTCAATCCCTTAAGCAGGTCGTCAAGGTACCCAGGCTTCTGCCGCTGAGAGATAGCATACACAAAACAGTAGGGATGGGGCTTGCCCCATCCGGTAACCACGTGCGGTGAACGCGCTCCCCGGGCCGGATGGGGGCAAGCCCCATCCCTACTGTTGAAGAGATCTGGCAATAACAATACAATAATAATAAAAGAAAGCGGGACTGACAATGGACGAAGGAACTCCTCCTCACATTGAAGTGCGTGCTGTACATGTCAACGATGCTCCTGCTCTGTATGATTTAGATTACAATTTTGAGACGGACCGTATCTACACCCTGCGCGTACAGGATCGTCTGCACGATGAGCAGGGTGACGATGTAGGCGAGCAGGTGGCCTTCGCCTTTGAACTGGTCGAGACGCTCGTTGATTTCCCTCTCTACAAGAACTTCCGCGAGTACGAGAATGCCCTGGCCGATGTGGAGGCGAGGCTAAAGACCGTCGAGGGGGGCTACGTGGCCCTGGCCGATGGGCAGATTGCGGGTGGCATCCTGCTCAATGTCGAGGAGTGGCGCCTGGTTGCGCGCGTGCAGGATATCATCGTTGGTCGCCAGTTCAGGCGTTACGGCGTTGGCTCGCTTCTGCTCAGTTGCGCCGCTGACTGGGCGCGCAAACGTAACTGCTGGGCGCTTGTCCTCGAAACCCAGAATACGAACTATCCCGCCATCCAATTCTACCTGCGTAACGGCATGGAGATCTGGAGCATCAACCAGCACTACTATCCTCCCGGCTCGCTGAGCCACGAGATCGCGATTTTCATGGGCAAGCGCCTCTCGTCCGAGCGCTCCTGACCAGGGCCCGCGCAAGGCAGGCCCTTACTTGTTAGACGGTGATGGGCGCTTCTAGCTTCGGGAACAGGGGGGCGGGCGGCGGCAGAGTACTGCCGGCGGGCACCGTCTGTAGACGCCAGAAGACCTGGCTCACGTCGCCCTCGAAGCCCAGGTAGCCGTGCAGCTTCTGCGACGAGAAGGGCAGGTAGGGACAGAAGAGCAGGCGCAGTCCACTGATAACCTGCAACATTACGTAGATGCTGGTGCCGGCAGAGGCGCGATCGACCTTGATCTGCTTCCAGGGGGCCTGCTCGTCCAGGTAGCGGTTGGCGGCGCGCGCCACGGCCATCGCGGCGTTCAAGCCCTCCTTGAAGTGGCAGAGCGCGATATTGTGTCCGACCAGGCCGAAGCCGCGCTCAACCTCCGATAGGATCTCGCGGTCGGCCAGACGCAACGCTAGCGGCTCTGGTACGACGCCACCGAAGCGGCTCTGTAGGAAGCTCAGCGTGCGGTGAACGGCGTTGCCGTAGGTCGCGACCAGCTCATCGTTGTTGCGGCGCACCAGTTCGTCGAACGTGAAATCGCTGTCACGTCCTTCCGGCGCTGTGATCGAGAGGTAGTAGCGCAGGGCATCGGCTCCATACTGGTCCAGGACATCCTTCGTCCAGATGACGTTGCCGCGACTGCTCGACGCCTTGGCCCCGCTCATGGTCATGAACTCGTTGGCGGGCACGTCGTATGGCAGGTTGCGGTTGCCATATCCGATCAGCATAGCGGGCCAGATGATTGTGTGGAAAGGGATATTGTCCTTGCCGATGAAGTAGTAGGACTTCACGGGCGGATCGGCCTGGCCTGGCACCCACCAGGTCTTCCATGCCTCGGGTGTGCCCTGTCGCTCCGCCCATTCGACGGAGGCGGAGTAGTAGCCGATAACGGCGTCGAACCAGACGTAGATGCGCTTATCCTCGTACCCTTCCAGCGGAATGGGGACGCCCCAGTCCAGGTCGCGGGTGATGGCGCGGGCATGCAGACCCTCTTTGAGCCAGTTCATGGCGAACGTCAGCGTATTCTGGCGCCAGTGGTCCTTCTCTCGCGAGAGCCACTCCATTAATGGCTCCTGCAGCTTCGGCAGGTCCAGGAAGAAGTGCTCCGTCTCGCGCATCTCGATCTTATTGTCCTTGCTTCTGCTCAGGCGGCTGTGGGGATCGATGAGGTCGACGGGATCAAGCGTGTGGCCGCAGTTGTCGCACTGGTCGCCGCGCGCCTGCGTATAGCCACAGATGGGACAGGTCCCTTCGATGTAGCGGTCGGGCAGGAAGCGACCATCCGCCGGACTGTATGCCGCCAGCATGCTATCTTTATAGATATAGCCCTTATCGTAGAGGGTCAGAAAGAAATCCTGAGTGATGCGGTAGTGGTTCGCCGTCCCCGTCTCCGTGTAGAGGTCCCAGGACATGCCCAGGCGGTCCCAGACCTCGCAGATCTCCTTGTGGTAGCGGGCCACAAATTCGCGCGGTGTGATGCCCTGCTTCTCAGCGTCCACGAGAATAGGCGTGCCATGTTCGTCGCTCCCGGAGACCATCAGGACGTTATTGCCCGCCATGCGATGGTAGCGTGCAAACGTATCTGCCGGGAGGTATGCGCCCACAATCTGCCCGACATGGGTAGAGCTCTTCGCGTACGGCCAGGCGACGCAGACAAGAATATGTTCATTCATAATATGATCTATCTTCCTTAAGTGGTAAAGGATCGAGCCATGCGGGGAAGACTCTTCGACCTTCTGCGCACACCCTTTTAGCGGCTACATATCTGGAGCCGAACAGCCCTATTATAGCAATTGTCTACCTGAAGTACAAGCTATCACATGCCGATATAGCGTGCGTAGACGGAGCGCGCGATCTGCTCGTCGTCCGTTCCCTTGATGATGGCGCGCGCGTCGGGAAAGATGGTGAGGTCATAGCCATCGACCTGAAAGTGCAGCAGAAACTCGTTGTAGTTGACAGTACTGACCGCCTGCAGCCGCTCTGCCAGCGTGGAAAAATCGATCCTGCTCTTCCCCGTCGCCGCTCGCACCTGCACGGCGTTGCGTCCGCACAGACTGGTACTACCGGTTCCGGCCAGCGCATCCAGGAACTCGTACTGATGCTGGCCGCACGCGGGACAATCCGGCTGGCGTGGCAGCTCAATGCGGTCGAAGGCGTTCTCCCACAGATCGAGCGTGACCAGTTCCCGACTGACCTTAGCGCTCTTGAGCAGGATCTTGAGCGCCTCGGTCGATGCAATCCCCGTAATAGCGCCCACAATGCCGTTCAGGACGCCTGCCGTATCGCAGGTCGGCGTCGTGCCTGGGAGCGGCATCTCTGGAAAGACGCAGCGCAGGCAGGCCGTGTCGCCGGGCAATATATTCATCGTCACCCCATACGAAGAGATCACTCCGCTATAGATCCAGGGTCGCTGGTATTTCACGCACACATCGTTGAGCAGGTAGCGCGTCTCGAAATTGTCGGTCGCGTCGAGAACCAGGTCCGTGTCCTGCACCAGGGACTCGATGCCGTCGGCGTTGATATCCTCCACCAGCGCCTCGACCTGTACCTCGCTGTTGATGCGCTGCAGCTTCTCGGCGGCGGCGACCGCCTTTGGTATGTGTCGCGCGATATCCTCCTCATCGAAGAGGATCTGGCGCTGCAGATTGTTCAGTTCGATAAAGTCGCGATCGGCGATCACCAGGCGACCGACCCCCGCGCGGCACAGGTTGTTCGCCAGCACCGTGCCCAGCGCGCCGCAGCCGATGATCGTCACCGACGCCGCGCGCAGTTGTTCCTGTCCCTCTTTGCCAATTGGTCTAAACAATGTTTGTCGTGAGTAACGGTCGAGCATCGCTGTCTCCCTCGTTGTGCATATAGACATCGAATTCACTGTATTCTAACATATGTGAACAAGGCATGAGGTGCGTTTCATTTTTTGTACGAAGGAATCTCACCAGGCAACCTATGTAGGGGCGCGATTTATAAGCCCCCTGCGCCCCACAGGGGAAACGAGGGTGAACCGGGGTCCTGCGACTGGGTAGGAGGCAGCGGAAATATTTCTCCTCTGGTATTATAGAAACAGGACCCTTTCTCCGATAGAGGAAGTAGTGACAACTTTTGTTGCTCCTCACAGACAAATAGTACGAAAGAGGCGATTAGTTGGCAGTCGCACGTAACTGTGTTACAATGCATTGGGTACGACTATCATTCTGGACCTGTAACCAGTACATTGTGTAGTGATTTGCGAGGGGCATCTAATGAGCAGTGGGAATGCGATGAAAAAAGTATTGGTTATCGATGACAATCCGACCATTGTGGAGCTCATCAAGTATGCAGTGAATCTGCAGGGCTCTTTTGAGGTTATCGTGGCTTACGACGGAGTGCAGGGCCTGGAACGGATCTTTGCCGAGCAGCCGGACTGTGTGATTATCGACGTGAAGATGCCACGTATGGATGGCTATCAGCTGGTGCGCTGTCTACGCGGCGATGCTCGCACCGTGAATACGCCGCTGATCATTTTGAGCGCGATGACGCGCGACGATGACCAGATGACCGGGATGCTCTCGGGTGCCGATGAGTATCTCACCAAGCCTTTCAAGCCCACGGCTTTGAACGCTGCCATCGAGCGTGTCCTGCATCTGACGCCAGGGGAGCGGCAACGCCGTACCGACAATCTCGTGCAGACACAGGCCGAGCACGATTGACACGAAGCTCCGCACTGCATACTGCGGGAACTATGTGGAGTGAATAGGAAATGAAGAGGGTTGGATGCACAGGGGACTGCTTGTACTGTTTGAATAGTGCGTGGACCACAGTCATTGCGTAGTTTAGATATTCTTTTCGTAGATAGCGACCCACATGCACGCGAGAAGATGCAACAGGCGCTGGAAAACAGTTTTGTTGTGCATTGCGTTGCTTCGGTAGCGGAGGCAAAAGTGAGCCTCAAGGCGTTCATGCCAGACATTCTGATCATTGAAGTTGCGCTTGATGGGGAGAATGGGCTGGACCTCTGTCGCTACGTGCGTAGCCTATCCTCTTTCAACTCCCTTCCGATAATGTTGCTTACCTCCCTGACAACCTTCCAGGATAAAGTAGCGGGCTTCAACGCGGGTGCCGACGATTACGTGGTGAAGCCGTTTGATGCGTACCATCTGAAGGCCCGTATTCGCCTGCTTGTACGCATCAAACATCTTGAGGGCCGTACGACGACATAGGAGGGATGTCTCTTAGCCGGGGAAATGACAGGCCGCGTAGTGATTGGTCTGTTTCTCCTCCAGCGGCGGGATGACCTCGCGACAGATGGCCTGCGCCTTCCAGCAGCGAGGATGGAAGTTGCAGCCGCTCGGCGGGTTGACCGGGCTGGGCACATCGCCTTCGAGGATGATGCGTTTGCGCTTTGCCTCAACAGTCGGGTCCGGCACTGGAATGGCCGAGAGCAGGGCCTGTGTGTATGGGTGCAGTGGCAGCTCGTACAGGCTCTCGCTCTTCGCGAGCTCCACGACGCGCCCCAGGTACATCACAGCCACGCGATCACTGATATGCTTTACAACGGAGAGGTTGTGCGCCACAAAGAGGTAAGTCAGGCCGAACTTGCCTTGCAGATCGCCCAAAAGGTTGAGCACCTGCGCCTGAATCGATACGTCGAGGGCGGAGACCGGCTCGTCGGCGACGATGAAGGATGGGCGCAGGGCGAGCGCGCGGGCAATGCCGATGCGCTGGCGCTGGCCGCCGCTGAACTCGTGCGCGAAACGGTTCACGTAGTACGGATTGAGTCCTACGACTTCTAACAGGCCCGCGACCTCATCGCGCAACGACTTAGCGTTTCCGCGATGAAAGTTTTCCAGCGGCTCCGCGACGATCTGCCCGATGGTGTAGCGCGGATCGAGCGAGCCGTAGGGGTCCTGAAAGACCATCTGCATCTCTGCGCGCTTCTGGCGTATCTGACCGGGCGAGAGCTCTGTCAGTTCGACGCCATCCAGCTTGACGCTGCCTGCCGTCGGCTTAATGAGTTGGAGGATAGCGCGCCCCGTTGTTGACTTGCCGCAGCCGCTTTCACCCACCAGTCCCAGCGTCTCGCCGCGACGAACAAAGAGATCGACGCCATCGACGGCCTTAACCTGGGCCAGCGTGCGCCCCAGGATGCCTCCCTTAATGGGGAAGTGAACTTTCAGGCCCTTGACATCAACAAGCGTCGTGCCAACCTGTTTGGACGTTTCAACTTCTTGTACCATTTTTTTATCCCTTAGTGCAAAAGCACTTGACCTGTTCGGATTCATTCTCTAGAATGGGCCGCGTCGGAGAGCGAGGGGAGCTGATGCGACCTATTCCTTTGATCCGTCTGAGGATACTGCAACATATCAGTTTGGATAGAAGCAGGCCGCAACCTGCTCGCCGCGACCAACAGACGTCAGCTCCGGTCGCTCCTGGCGACAGCGGCTCTGTACCTTGGGACACCGCGGCGCGTAGGGGCACCCCACCGGAGGGTTTGACAGGTCGGGTGGCTGCCCGGCGATCGGTGTGAGACGGCTCCCACGTGACTCGTCGAGGCGCGGAATAGACTGTAGTAGTCCAGTGGTGTATGGATGAGCCGGCGTCTCGAAGATCTGTTTGACGGGAGCCGATTCCACGATGTGCCCCGCGTACATCACGTTCACTTGCTGGCATGTGCCCGCGACCACGCCCAGGTCGTGGGTGATCAGCATCACAGCGGTGCCGAACTCCTGCGAAAGGCCCTTCATCAACTCCAATACCTGGGCCTGGATGGTCACATCAAGCGCGGTTGTCGGCTCGTCGGCGATGAGGAGCTGTGGATTGCAGGAGAGCGCAATGGCGATCATCACGCGCTGGCGCATGCCGCCGCTAAACTCGTGGGGATAGTTCCTGGCGCGCCGCTTGGGATCTGGAATGCGCACGAGGTCGAGCATCTCGACCGCGCGTCTCCAGGCCTGGTCGTTGCTCACATCCTTACGGTGGCGTTTGACTGTCTCGGCGATCTGGTAGCCGACGGTAAAGACCGGGTTGAGCGAGGTCATCGGGTCCTGGAAGATCATGGAGATCTTGCTGCCGCGTAACTCGGTCAGTTCGTCCAGGTTCTTCTCCAGAATATTCTCGCCGTTGAAGTTAATCTCGCCGCCAACGATCTTCCCAGGCGGATTGGCGACCAGGCGCATCACAGAGAGGGCAGTCACGCTTTTCCCGCAGCCACTCTCACCCACGACCCCGAGGGTCTCGCCTGGCCTCATCACGAACGACACATTATCGACCGCCTTAACCACCCCGCCACGGGTAAAGAAGTAGGTTTGTAGATTGTTGACCTCAAGCAAATTCATTGCCATATCTCTTATTTCTCCGTTTACTAGTCTTTCGATCGTGGGTCGAAGGCATCTCGCAGTCCATCGCCGAGGAAGGAGAAGCAGAGCACGATAATCGCCAGGACGATGGATGGCAGCAGTACTTCCCACGGATGGCTGTCGATCTGGGCTGTGCCGTCTGAGATCATCAGGCCGAGGCTTGACCCTGGTGATTGTACGCCTAAGCCAAGCAGGCTAATGCCCGCTTCACCTACGATCGTGTTGGCGATGTTGAGGGTTGAGGCGATAATCACAATGCTGAACAGGTTTGGTACGATATGGTGCAGAATAATCTTTGTGCTGCTCGCGCCGGAGGTGCGTGCGGCCTCTACAAACTGCTGTTCCTTCAGTTGGAGCGTCTGCCCTCGCACGTAGCGCGCCATAATGGGCCAGGCGGTGAATGCCAACGCCAGGGAGACGAGTATAAGGCGCGCATTGCCGTTGGGGCCGATGATAGGGACACTGCCTAGTGCGGTATCAGCCCACGTACCAAAGATGCCCGTCAGCAGGATGACGAAGAGCAGTCCTGGGAAGGCAAACATAATATCGGTGAAGCGGGCCAGGAACTGGTCGATCCAGCCACCATAGTACCCGGCCAGTACGCCGATAGTAATACCCAGCACAACGTCGACGATCTCGACCAGGACAGCGACGCTGATGGAGATGAGCAGTCCCTGCATCAGGCGTGCCAGCAGATCGCGTCCGACCGAGTCAGTGCCCAGCCAGTACATGGGAGAGATGAATTCATCCTGGTGTTCGAGTTCCTGGTGGAAGGGGTTGTGGTAGGTTGAGGATGCAACTGCCCCATTGAGGGCGCTCTGGTAAGTTCCGCCGATATGCTGGTAGATCAGTGGCCCAAGGATGGCGAGTAGCACAAAGAAGAAGATGATCCCCGCGCTTACCATTGCGCGCTTGTCGCGAAAGAGTCGCAGCATCGATTCCTGAAATGGCGTGCGCGATTTTTCTGGTCCCTTTGGCGAAACTGTTTCTCCTGGTGCTGGTACCGTACTGGCCTCAGTCAGGTCGACCAGGAACGGATCTGCTGGCAGTATGGCGCTGTCAGGAACCATCGCTCCCTGGGCGGCAGGTTCAGTATTTCTGTCTCTTGTATCCATGTGTTCTTTCCCTGCCTCCTACGCGACCTTGATGCGCGGATCAACGATGGTATAGAGGATATCCGAAATGAGATTGCCTATCACCACAGCGACGGCGAGCAGGACGGTAGTCGCCTGAATTACAGGATAATCGCGTGAGTTGACAGACGTGATCGTGATCTGGGCGATGCCAGGAATGTTGAAGATCTCTTCGATGAAGAACGCGCCTGTGACGAGCAGACCGATCGAGAAACCAAGCACGGTGACGAGCGGGATCAGGGCGTTGCGCAGAGCGTGGCGATAGATCACGACGCGCTCGCTGAGACCTTTGGCCCGTGCGGTGCGCACAAAGTCCTGACGCAGGACCTCCAGCATGCTTGTGCGCGAGAGGCGCGCAATGTAGGCCATGCCGGTAACTGCATACACCAGAATAGGTACGATCTTAAATTGCAGATCGCTGAAAGTGTATTGCCAGGGATTGCCCCAACCGGAGACGGGCCAGGTACCGCCGGTATGTTGATCGATCCAGACAATGAGCACCTGGACAAATACCGAGAGCACAAAAACAGGGATCGCAAAAAATACCAGCATGATGCCCATATTTGTTGTGTCGATCCAGGTGTTTGCTTTCAAGGCTGAAAGCACTCCAAGTGGTACACCAACTAATATTTCAATGACGAGCGCCCAGAAGCCAAGCTCAGTCGAGATCGGAACGCCCCCAGAAAGAATACTCCACACACTCTGACCCTGTTGCTTAAAGGAGTAGCCAAAATCGAAGTGAAGCAGGTGGACGAGGTAGTTGTAGTACTGTTGGTACCAGGGCAGATCTAAGCCATAAGCGTGCTTAAGCTGCGCGTAGAGTCGTGGATCGAAGTGCTGTCCTAGCAGAGTACGGATCGGATCTCCGGGGGCATTCAGCCCCATGATAAAAGTGATGAAGGTTACACCGATCACGACGAACAGGAGACCGATGAACCTCTTAATTAAAAATTGTACCATGCTTAATCGCGCCCCCTCATGTGTTAAATACGAGGCTAGAAAGGGTAGAGAAAGACCATCTGAACGGCATCTCTGCTACGCAAACAATTGGTATACAGGTCGAATGTTCGAAGAATGAGTGATATCTGCGAAATGGCACCCTTTTTCTTTCAGAGACACGCTCAATGGCGAACGTCGACTATCTTTACACGGGATTTTGTCCATTATTCTATGTGACGTTAGTACCATTGTCAAGCCAGCAGCTTACAAACGCGCGCTGTATCAGAACATAGAAAATGAATTTATACTTTTGAGCGAAGGGGGACAGCAATAACGCTATTGCTGCCCCCTTGAGTCTGTCAGATGATTCTGACGTTACCAATATGCGAGGACAATCTACGACCCGACGGTGGCGTTAGCGCACGGCGTATTCGTCGAGATGTAGACTCTGGACCAGGAGTCCGGCGGGAACAGTCCCTCACCGTTGGTCTGGAAGCCCTGCACGCACGGCTTGAGCAGGCCGGATCCGTACTGCTGCTCCATGGGCAGCCAGGCGACATCGTTGACCAGCGCCTGCTCGGCCTTGTTATAAGCCTGCAAGCGAGCGTTTGGATCAGTCATACTATCGGCTGCATCCAGTTGTTTCTGCACCGCCTGCTGTTCGGCGGCGCCAGAGCCCTTGTTCTGCCCATAGTTCATGCCGTTCTGTCCAGCACCGGCGGCGAACTGGAGCGTGGTCCAGTCTTCAGGATCCGGGTAGTCGGCGATCCAGCCGGGACCCGTGTAGAACTGCAGTGGATTATTGGCACCAAGTCCCTCGTCGTTAAACAGAGTATTGAGATCAATGTCGTTTGTCTTAACAGAGACGCCCAATGTGCTCTGCCACATCTGCTGCATCGCTGCTACCTCATCTCTGGTAGCCTGATTGCCTGCACTTGAATAGGTCAGCGTGATGGAGGGCAATGCGGCGGCGCTGGCATAGCCTTCTTCCTGTAGCCCCTGCTGGAACAACTGCCTGGCCAGCGTTGGATCGCCGGAGGTACCTTTAACGCCAGCGGGACCCGTGAGGTTTGGATTGTAGCCATACTGGCCCTGGGGAATGATATGATTGGTCGCCAGGAAAGAGCCTTTCCAGATGTTGTTCACGATCAGGTCTTTATTGATCGCCAGCGCGAACGCCTGGCGGATCTTGACATCATCGAAAGGCTTGTGGTTGTAGTTCATCGCGTAATAATTGGTCGCCAGGACAAGGTGCCTGTGGAAGTCCGAGCGCGTCTTGTCTGAGGCATAATCCGCCAGCGGAATGGTGGCATCGTCAAGTCGATTGACAAGATAGTCTTTGCGGTTTGTGTCTTCGTTCTTGTAGAAAGGGAAGACAACTTCCTTCAACTGGGGCTTGGGACCGTAATAGTTGGAGTTAGGTACAATGTCAATCTCTTTGTTGTGGATGTAGTGCAGCACCTTGAACGGGCCAGAGCCGCCGCCCTCGGTCAGATGGTCGGTCCAGCTTGTATTGCCATACTTATCGATCAGGCTTTTCTCAACTACATAAGAAACCTGGAAGGTCAGTGTCTGCAGGAAGAATGGAACCACTTTGCTGGTCTTGATCGTAATTGTGTTGTCGTTTGGCGTGAGCAGGCTATCGCCGATGATCGTCTTGATAGCGCCGCTGTTGAGCCTGGTGGAGTCTTTGATATAGCGCAGATAGTAAGGAGCCGTAACCGACTTAAGCGAGGGCTGTAACGAACGATCGATGCTGTACGCTACGTCTTTTGAAGTCAGCGGAGTACCGTCGCTGAACTTCAGCCCGGGTTTGAGGGTGAATGTCCAGGACAGTTTGTCGGAAGACTGCGTCCAGGAAGCGGCGAGCTGCGGGTGGATATTCAGGTTATCGTCCTCGGAGACCAGTCCAGTAAAAACGGTCTCGATAGCAGCGGCGGAGTTGAAATCTGTTGCCTTTGCCGGGTCGAAGGTGCTGATATCTGGTACAGCATAGCCAACATACGTGCTGACAAATACCTGCTTGTTGTCAGGCGCTTTGGTGTTCGATGACGAGCTTGAGCTTGATGATGAGCCGCCGCCACACGCCACCGCTACCATGGCGAGCAAGAAAAAGGCTGGCAGGAGGGCCTTTTTTGTAATGTTCATATTTTGATGCACCTCGGAATTACTCCTTGTTCTTCTCGTAAGAACAAATAGTTGGACGAAACAGTAGGGGATATGCCTGGTGCTCCATAGGTAGAATATACATCAGGTTGCCTGTTTGTTCTGTAGATGCATACCTCCTTCTCCCATTATGTATATGCTCTTCAAGCGTCAGACCTTCTAATTCGCGCAATGGTACCGATCTGTAGATGTTCCACCTGATTTTAGAAACACGAAACAGAGCACGTTAAAGCCAGGGATGCAGATTGACCGCTGCAACGGTGGCACATATTAATTACGTTTATTAGCAATGGAATCTCACACTTGTCTGAAAAAACGTTGTTGAAGAGGAATTTTCCGCTTATTCCGACCATAAAAGAGGTGAGATGACGCGAATCATCTCACCTCGTCAGAACAGTCTTATAGTCATCTGTGCGCAAAACTACTGATAGCTGGACGTATTGGTACAGGGTGTTGCCGTGGAGATAAAGACGCGTCCCCAATCGTCGGGCGGGGTCACCCCGTATGGAGTGTCTGTAATGCCCTGAACGCATGGCTTCTGGACATAGCTGGCAACCTGCTGCGCGACGGGAAGCCACGCCACATCATTGACGAGTTGCTGCTCGGCCTGCTGATACCTCTGCAGCCGCTCTGCCGGAACCAGGCTGGCATCGGCCTGGACGAGCGATTGCTGGGTAGCCTGCTGCTGCGCCGCGTCCGCCGTGGAGTTCTGACCATAGTTCATGTTGTTGAACTGCGAGCTCCTGCCGAACTGCAGAGATGTCCAGTCCTGTGCATCGGGATAGTCGGCGATCCAGGCGGCGTACCAGAACATCAGTCCATGCGGATTATTCGTCGCTGCGCCGATCTCGGTCTGTAGTTTTGCGTCGTCGACATAATCAATGGTGACGGTGATGCCGAGCGCCTGTTGCCACATCTGCTGGAAGACCGCGTACTGGGCGCGCACTTCCGCCGTGTTGCTTCCCACCACGGAGAGAACGATGGGTGGCAGCTTTTCTCGCGTCAGTCCCTCTTCCTGCAGTCCCGCATCGAAAAGCTTCTTCGCGACTGCGGTATCTCCTGCCGTGCTTCTTTCTCCTGTCGGACCTGTCAGGTTTGCATTGTAGCCAGGGATGCCGGGTGGGATGATATGGTTGGTAGCAATGGCGGAGCCTGTGTAGATCTTCGCGGCGATGAGATCTTTGTTGAGGGCGAGTGCGAACGCCTGCCGAATCTTGATGTTATCAAACGGCTTCACCAGGTAGTTCATCGCCAGATAATTGATGGCCAGCACGGGATACTGGTGATACTGCCCCGGTGTGGCCTTCTTTACCTGCGCGAGCTGTGGTGCGGGAATAGGCGCTGCGTCGAGGCGATCGACCTGGTAGTCTTTGTATGCAGTGTTAGGGCTCATATACAAGGGGCGCACGATCTTCTTCAGTTGCGTTTTAGACCCGGCGTAGTGCGTGTTGGGGACGAAGTCCATCTCTTTATTGGGCAGGTATTGCGCCAGTTGCCAGGGTCCCGAACTTCCTCCCTGGCTGAGATGCATTGTAAACTGCGAGCCGTACCTGGTCACGAAGCTCTTCTCAACAACGTATGCGGTCTGGTTGGTCAGGGTGTAGAGAAAATAAGCCGCTCGTCTGTTGGTGATGATAACGACGGTCCTGGCATCGGACGTCAGGATGCTATCGCCGATCAACGTTTTGATCTGCCCGGCTTCCAATTTGTCGCTATCCTTGATCAGCCCGAGAAAATAGGGCGCCGCAAACGAGTGCGTGGCGGGCTGCAGGGCGCGATCGATGCTGTAGGCAACATCCGCCGAGGTGAGCGGCGTGCCATCGTTGAATTGCAGGTGAGCGCGCAGGGTGAAGGTCCAGGTCAATCCATCAGGGCTCACATGGTGAGTTTGCGCTAACGTATCCTGTATTCCACCGAAATCGTTGAGCTCGACAAGCCCCTCGTAGAGCATGTTGACGATCGAGGCGGAGGACACATCTGTGACGAGCGCGGGGTCAAGCGCTGCATAACTCGGATTGCCGAGAATGGGTTTTACGAAAATCTGCTTGCTTGCGGGTGCCTCTGTATTGGAGGAGCCTATCACCTTGTTTCCACTATTACAGGCGACGAGGAATGAGAGCAGATAGCAGAGCACGAGTAAAAGCGCTGGCATATTTCGCTTGCCAGGTTGCATAAGAATATTCTCCTTGTAACAATAAAGATGAGTCACCTGCCATACAAAGTGTTGCCGACAGGCGCAGATAGTTATCGGAAATGCTGTATTTGACAATAAGGCGATTCAGACGCGAAGAGATCTCGCAAGAGGGGAAAAATGGTCCTTAAGTACCATCCGAGAGGATTCTTCATTGGTAAAACATAACTGTATTCAAATGGATGCCCAAATCGCCTCTACTATCAGTAGGGATGGGGCTTGCCCCCATCCGGCCCGAAGAGATCCACACTCTTGGGCATGATCGCGCTCCCCAGGCCGGATGGGGGCAAGCCCCATCCCTACTGGGTGAGGAGGGGAAGGGCGGCATCGGGCTCGGCGTAGAGCGTGCGTTCGCGCTCGTAGATGACCATACCGGGACCTCCGCCCTTCATGTGTTTTACGTAACGCTGCTGGGTATAGTCAACGGGGGCGCTCGTGCTGCCCCGTGCCTGGCTGTAGTACGCGGCGAGGCTTGCCGCCTGCTCAATCGTGCGGCGCGGAATATCGCGTCCAGCGGCCTTGATAATCACGTGGGCGCCTGGAACGCCGCGCGCGTGCAGCCAGATGTCGTTTGGAGCCGCCTGGTGAAACGTCACCTCCTCGTTCTGACGGCTGTTTTTGCCGACGAGCATAGTGAAGCCGTCGCTGCTCTGCACATGCAGCGGGACACCACCTCCCGGCGGGACAGGCTTCCCTTTTGCCTGTTTGCCACCCTTCCCCTTTTTAGCAGCTTTCAGCGCCTTCTTGTCCTGTGCCTGTTTGCCACGGATATAGCCCGCGCTCTGGATCTCGGCCCTGACCAGCGCGACCTCCGCGGGCGTCTCAGCGAGCTGTAGATCGGAGAGCAGTTGTTCGATCGTCGCCAGCTCGACATTGTTCTGCTCGATCTGTGCCGGGATCAGTTGGAGCGCGCGGCGCAGCTTGTGATATTTGTTGAACATGCGATTGGCGTTCCCCACGGCGTCGAAGCGCGGATCGAGCGCCACTGTTACCATTTCGTTGCCCTCTGCGCCATCGGTAAAGAAATTCTGCAACGTAACACTGCTCTCTCCCTGTTGCACTTCGTGCTGGTGTGCCAGGAGCAGATCGCCCTGGAGGCGATAGCGAGCGGCCTCTTCTGAGGTCGCCATCTCCTGCTGCAGAAGCTCGGCCCTTCTTTTGCGGCGCTCGAGCTGCGTCTGCAAGATCTTACGCATAGGTGAGCGTACGCCCTCCATCGCGTCGCGCCACTCGGCTCGCGCGTAGTAATCGTCGAGCAGCACGTTGATCGATGACGAGCGGCGCACGCGCAGGCCCGGCTGGCGCGCGTATTGCTCCAGAACGTAAGGCGCAAAAGCTATAGGGACCGCCTGTTCCACGTTCTCCCCTTCGGCCAGGCGCTCAACCAGTTGAGGCTGCCAGCGGTGCGTATTATAGGCGGCGGTGAGGTCGCGTATGTTCCAGGCCAACTCTTCCCACATCTCTTCATTGACGTCTGCCTGCGGCGTCTCGCTCTCCTCCGTTGTGCGGTACACGACCTCGCGCGCCAGCAGAGGGCTGAAGCCCTGCAACTGTCGGTTGATAAATTGCCACAGCTTCGTCTGCTCCTGCCCTTTTTTGCCTCTCCCGGTCGGTGATTGTTTCTCACTCGCGGTATGCTCAGCGGCGGCAGAGAGCGCTAACTGGGCGGCGGTAACGCTGGTCGGTTCCAGGCGTGGCAGCGTCTGATCGGCACCGACGCGCTGCTGGGGCGGCGGTGGGACATACTGTACGCCAGCCGCGATCACGCGATAGCGGTTGATATCTGAGCCGACGCGTTTGAGGCTCCCCAGAATCAGGCCAGCTTCGTTGCAAAGGATGATATTGCTGAGACGTCCCATTATCTCGATGATCAGGCGGAAACGCACGCGCTCGTTCCCCTCTGGACCGCTGCGATAGCCTGCGATAATCTCCAACACCCGCTCCCAGCGCGGCTGCACGACGGTCTCGATGCGCGTCCCCTCCAGATGTTTGCGCAGCAGCATAACGAACGCAGGCGGCTCACTGGCGATCTTTGGCGGCTTGAGCGCGGTCAGATGCGCCCTGGCAAGCTGTGGATGGGCTGAGAGATGGAGCCAGCGGTTCTGTCCTCCACGCTCCTGGCTCCCAGGCACATAGCACTGGAGTGCGAGGGCGTACTCAGTCGGCTGGATAATAGTATCGATACGCCCTCCAGCCAGCAGAATGCCCCACTCGTCAGCGACGGCGGCCAGTGTCATAGCATCAACGTACATATGCAAATCCCATCTGTTTCTCGAATGCAGTGCATCCGAACATGGCATAACTTCCGAAGCATGGAAAACTTGTTGTACAATAGAATCATGAGCATGTATTCACACGAGAGAGCTGCGCCTTTGCAGGCGAAGACAATTACACTTGCTCATTGCAGAACAGTATAACAAACTGTTCTCTGTTCGTACACCAACCCTCTCTTTTGGAACTACACCAGGAAGAAGAAGATGCAACTGGAGACAGAGTCAACCGTGCCTCAAAGGGAGGTCACATCGCCGCAACCCCTCAAACAGGGCCTGCTCTTCGTGCTTTCAGCGCCGTCTGGAACCGGGAAGGATACCGTAATCAACACGCTCAAACGGCAGGGCATGGATTTTTACGTGGTTTCGTCTGTCACCACGCGTGCGCCTCGTCCTGGTGAGAGCGAAGGCAATCCCTATTACTTCGTCAGCCAGGAAACATTTGATCGCATGGTTGCCAACAATGAGTTACTTGAGTATGCGAACGTTCATGGTAATTGGTATGGGCAACCGTTAAAACAGATCAAAGCTAACCTACAAGCAGGCCGCGATGTGTTACTGAAGATCGACGTACAGGGAGCTGCCACGGTGCGTAAGAAACTCCCCAATGCCATATTTATCTTCCTGGTCCCTGGTTCCCTGGAAGATCTTGTCGAGCGTCTCAACGCTCGCCAGACGGAGACGGAGGAAGAGCGGGAGCGCCGCTTAAATGATGCACGCAATGAATTGGCACAACAGGAATACTACGAGTATGTTATTGAGAACAGGCAAGGACGCCTGTCAGAAGCGGTAGAGCGGTTACGTGCTATTATACTGGCAGAGCATTGTCGAACGCGACCTCGCTATGTAAGTATGTGACCACATAAAGGAGGAGCTATGCAAGAGGAACGTTTTGAAACTAGAGCCAGAGAACGCAACCTGGCGATGGAACTGGTGCGCGTTACCGAGGCCGCCGCGTTGAGTGCGGGTCGTTGGATGGGTAAGGGTAACAAAGAGATGGTTGACCAGGCGGCTGTGGATGCTATGCGTCCGGCCCTTGATGGCGTTGATATGGATGGCGTCGTAGTGATTGGTGAAGGTGAGAAGGATGAGGCTCCAATGCTTTATATCGACGAGCGTGTGGGCAACGGGAATGCGCCGGAGGTCGATGTCGCGGTCGATCCCGTTGATGGTACACGCCTGCTAGCTCTTGGCCTTCCCGGCGCGCTCGCGGTGGTTGCGACCGCCGAACGTGGCACGATGTACTCTGCCCCTCCCGGTGTATTTTATATGGAGAAGATTGCCGTTGGCCCTGATTTGAAGCACGTAATCGATATTAACGCATCTATTGCGGTAAACCTGGATCGTGTTGCGCGCGTGCGCGATGCCCGCATCGATGACCTGACGGTCGTCATTCTGGACCGTCCGCGTCACGAGGAGATGATCAAACAGATTCGTGCTATCGGCGCGCGTATCCGCCTGATCTCCGATGGGGATGTGGCCGCCGCAATTCAGGCTGCGATGGAAGATTATACCGGCATCGACGTGATGATGGGGGTTGGCGGTGCACCCGAGGCCGTGCTAGCTGCGGCAGCATTGAAATGCATTGGTGGCGAGATTCAGTGTAAGATCTGGCCCCGCAACGAGCAGGAGCGGGAGAAGTTTGAGTCCGATGGCATCGATCTCAAACAGGTCTTCCGCACTGATGATCTCGTGAAGGGAAATGATGTCTCGTTCGCGGCTACCGGCATTACCAGCGGCGAGTTGCTTGATGGCGTTCAGTACTTTGGTTGGGGCGCACGCACCTCATCCGTTATGATGCGCTCGCATTCTGGAACTGTGCGCTATATCCAGGCGCGCCATAAGTGGCGTAGGGCCGATGGCGTGGGCATGCCAAGAATTTCTTGAACAGTCATTGTATGTCAAGGCAAATGTAGGGGCGCGGTTCACGAGCCCCATAGACATTAAGTTAAGAAAGGATGAGTTTAAAAAAGAGGGATGGACACCAAGGGCCTCAATCTGACATCATACAAAAAAACGCTTCTGAAGTCTGATGAAAGAAGGAGACCCTATGTGCA
>DAOTTD010000044.1:0-45468 GCA_034438015.1 Ktedonobacteraceae bacterium
AGTCGGGATTTGCCAATGCCTGCTTCCCCCGTCACGAGCACGAAGCGCGGCTCGCCAGCGCTCGCAGCCTGCCAGACCTCTTGCAGAGCCTCCCACTCCTGCTTTCGTCCGATGAGCGTTGAGGTAGCAGCGAGCAGAGTTTGCTGGGCCCTGGCCGGAATGGCAGGCGTTTCGTACTGCATGAGTCGCTCGTAGGCTTCTCTGGTCGCCGGATCGGGGTCGACTCCCAGTTCGCGTTGTAAGGTGGTGACACAGGTATGGTAGACGTGCAACGCGCTGGCGCGATCGTTATTCAGGGCGAACAAGCGCATCAGACGGCGAGAGAGGTCTTCGGAGAGAGGGTCGAGTCCGATCAAGCGCTGGGCATACCGGATGGCAGTGACGTTGTCGCCCTGCACCTCAAAGAGGCGGAGCAGTTGTTCGAGGACCTGCAAGTGGCGCTGGCGAAGCCGATCCCGCTCAGGCAAGATCCATTCATCATAGCAGCCGGGCAGTAATTCCCCTCGATACAGGCTATCTGCCTGCTCGAGAGCGTCTTGTAGGGCGTGCTGATCATTGCGTCGTGCGACCGCGTCTGCGAGAGTGAGTGCCTGTTCGAACTCAGCGACATCGAGGTGGAAGGGCGTGATGGGGTGCCAGTGCACCATGTGCGTGTCGGCAGAGAGGAATTGCTCCACAGCCGGAAGTGCCTGGCGCAACTGGTGGAGTAGTTGGCGCAAGTTATTGCGCGCCTGAGCCTCGGTGGCGTCTGGCCAGAAGAGGAAGGCAAGATGCTGGCGCTGTTGGGGAACATCGCGATGCAATACAAGATAGGCAAGCAGTGAGCGCAGGCGCGTGGTATTGAGGCTGGTCACCTGCTGATCGCTGTAGAGCAGGTTAAAATCGCCGAGCAAGCGAATGTGAAGGGTTGGCATCGTCATGATCTGCTACCTTTCTCCTCTTCAGGCTCAAGCGATGGCAGAGAAGGCAGAGTGGCCAGCTCCTCTTTACACATGCCGCACTCCCCAGCCAACACTACTTGCCGCACTCCCCCCGCGCAGCCTCGTCTGAAACGTGCGTGCTCGTCTCGCATCTCTCCGGGAGGAGATCGGACAGATTCTTTTTGCCAAACTGCTCCAGGGCCTCGATCACATCCCCCATCTCATGCCCCTTCTCCGTGAGATGGTACTCGACGCGCGGCGGAATCTCCAGGAATGCCTCCCGTCTCACAAATCCCAACTCCTCCAACACCTTGAGCCGGTGGGAGAGCGTCTTCGAACTGATATGCCCCAGCGAGGCACGCAAGGCGTTGAAGCGCATGGGACCCTGCAACAGATTCATAACGATCAGCAGCACCCACACATCTCCCAGGAGACGAATGGCTCGTCCCAGGGGCGTGGACGTACAGGCTTCGGGCGTCTCTAATTGATGTTCCTGGTCAATTGTTTTCATGAGATCAACTATACCATATTTTTCTTGCGACAACAAGACTCTTGACAAATCTTAATTTCTAATATAATCTTACTTCCATATAGAAAGTGATAGGGAAAAGGAATTTTTCCTGCTGTCGAAAGGAGCATACTGTTATGACTGTCACAATGAATATCGCACTTCTCATACTCCGCCTGGTAGTTGGCCTGACGCTGGCCGGTCACGGAGCGCAAAAGCTTGGTTGGTTTGGTGGCCATGGTCTCGCCCGGCTGCGCCAGGGCTTTGAGCAGCGGGGCCTCAAACCGGGGTGGCTGTGGGTCGGCCTGGGGGTAGTGGGGGAGCTTGGCGGTGGCCTCTCTATCGCGCTGGGCTTCTTGACGCCATTGGGCGCTGCCGGCATCTTCGGCGCGATGTTCATGGCGGGTAGCACTCATTGGAAAAACGGCTTCTGGCTGAATAAGGGCGGCTATGAGTATACCCTGGCCCTGCTGACCATGAGCGTCGTCATCGGACTTATCGGGTCCGGCGGCTACTCGCTGGATGCCCTCTTTGGCATTGCCCTACCCGAGGTGTTGTTGTTTGGCGTATTGGCCCTCGCCGCTCTGCTGGTCGATGTCGTCGGTATCTTCATCAGTAGCAATCAGACAAGACCAGCCGTCGCTGAAAGCAAGTCCAGCGCCTCTTGAGCTATCTTTCCTGAATTTGTAGATTGGACAAACTAAGATTGGAGAACACCTGATATGTTTATTGCGTATATCATCATTGCCATTTTGATGGCGCTGCTGGCTGTGGCCTCTGGCGCGGGCAAGCTGCAACACAACCCGCGCGTCGTATCGTCGATCCATGGGGTCATCGGAGTGCCAATGCCGTGGCTGCCCGTCCTGGCCGCCTGTGAGATCGCCGGAGCGCTGGGGATTCTAATCGGTATCTTCTGGCCGCTACTGGGACTGGCCGCCGCCGTCGGACTGGTGATCTACTTTGTCGGCGCTATCATCGCTCACCTGCGCGTGCGAGACTTCAAGGGCGTTGGAAACCCGATTCTGCCATTGGTGCTGGCTGTGGCTACCCTGGTACTGCGAATCTTGAGCATCTAGCGACGGCTTTTCGATGTATCCCTCCGCCGGGCGCTTTTTCTGGTAGAATACTATGAGACGGCCTGGTGTCGCCAGTAGGGATGGGGCAAGTCCCAATACATTTCATTTACCCTTTTTGGCGGCTCGCAGGGCGACCGCAAGGGTCAATACCATTCACTTCACGATGTGTCGGCAGTAGGGACAAGGGGTGGCGGCGGGGCTTGGGAGGGGGCCTTGCGCTTGTCCTCTCGCCAGCGCCAGAACTCATGAAGTGAGAGGGATTGACTCTTGCGGTCGCCCTGCAGGCCACGCCATCCCGTTTTTTCGTCGCCGTCAGAGAACGCCTATTGGACTTGCCCCCATCCGGGCTCGGGGAGCGCGTTCACCGCAAGTGGTCACCGGATGGGGGCAAGCCCCATCCCTACTGGTGAAAAGAGAGCTCAATAAAAATCGGGAGAGAGCATATGAAACCAGCACTTGAAGATATCTTTATGGGTCAGATGGCCTCGCCAGCGCTGAGCAACGGATTTCTCTGGGAAGAGGGTCGGCGGCGCGTTCGAGCGATCTTCGCCGGCGTCACAGTCGCCGACAGCAAGCGCGTTATGTTGTTGCTTGAACCTGGTCGCCTGCCCGTCTTCTACTTTCCCATGGAAGATGTGCGCATGGATCTGTTGGAGGCCACTGCGCATCACACCTCTTCGCCGCTGAAAGGGGAGGCGTCGTACTGGACGCTCCGCGTTGGTGATCGCGTGGCCGAGGATGCAGCCTGGAGCTATCTCGATCCATTGCCCGACGGAACACCTCTCAAAGGCTACCTGGCCCTGTACTGGGATAAAATGGACGCCTGGTACGAAGAGGAGGAGCAGGTCTTTGCACACGCCCGCGATCCCTACAAGCGCGTGGATGTCCTGCCCAGCTCCCGCCATGTGCGTGTAGTGCTCGGCGGAGTGACCGTCGCCGACACCCGACGCCCTTTTCTGGTGATTGAGACGGGCCTTCCCACGCGCTACTACATCCCTGATCAGGACGTGCATATGGACCTGCTGACACCCACCGAGTTCATTACCTATTGTCCCTACAAAGGCAAGGCAACATACTGGTCCGCCAGGATCGGTGAACAGACTTTCAAGAACATCGTGTGGAGCTATCGCAATCCCTTGCCTACCTGTTTGCCGCTTGCTCAGTCTGTGAGCTTCTTCAATGAGCGCGTCGATGCGATCTACGTTGACGACGAACTGATGCCTGTGCCTAAAACGATGTGGTCCGAGTGATCCTGCGCTTATATTGCCTGTCCCAGGCTTCGTGCCTGTCCATACGCCTGCTGGGCCTCGCTTGTCTGGCCCAGCGCGTCCAATGCGCGCCCCTTCCCGATGTAGGCCATGCCGATGTTCGGGTTGAGTTGTAGCGCCTGCTCGAAGGCGGCGAGTGCGTCGGCGGGACGCTGCAGGTCCAGCAGCACGTAGCCCTTGTGGACGTGCGCGTAGGCATTGCTCGGATTGACGCGTACGGCCTTGTCGTAGGTTACGAGCGCCTCCGCGAAGCGTTGCAGCTTGAGAAAAGCGTGCCCCTTATGAATATAGAAATGCTCGTCGGCTGGTCTGAGTTGAATCGCCTCATCATACGCATCCAGCGCCTCGTTAAAGCGGTTGAGCTTCAGCAGAGCGTGCCCCTTGTCCCGTTGCAGTTCGGCGTTCTGCAGCGCGAAATCCACATCCTTAGGCATCAGGCGTAGCGCCTCATTGTACGCCGCCAGCGCTTCTTCATGTTGATCGATCATGTAGTAGGATTTGCCCTCGCTCTGCCATTGCCGCGCCAGTTGCACGCTCACGATCTTCGTGATCCCTTTGGCGGCGTTCTGATAGCCCTCGTCCCGGTTGCCCCACAGCGTTACGGGCTTCCCTCGCACCGGCCATGCCTGCAGCGCTCCCATCGGCGTGTCCTGCCAGTTGACCGGGCGCATAATGATGGGGATGACCTCCGTCTTGTCGGGACCGTTATGTCTATCCAGCGCGCGCTTCATCTCGACGTTGTAGCAGTAGTCCGATTGCATAAAATCGGGACTGACCAGCAACAGGATAATGTCCGCCGCGTCCAGGTGCGCATTGATCTCGTGCTCCCATTCCATTCCCGGAGCGATGCGCCGGTCGTACCACGTCGTCACCTTGCCCAGCCGCCGCAACGATCCCAGGTGCTTCTCCAGCTCCCGCAGGTGCTTTTCGTCCTCGGTCGCATAACAATAAAAAATCGTCACACCTCTAATAGAAACTGCTGCCATAACTTCCCCGCTTTCTCTTGTCCTATCTTGCGTCCTATTCTATTTAACGATGAAAAAGATCGTCGCACAAACCTAGCCTCATTTGTTCTTGTACGGGCGACCCTTGCGGTCAATACATCTCACGTAACAATGTGACAGTAGGGACAAGGGGTGGCGGCGCGGCTGGGAGGGGGCCTTGCGCTTGTCCTCTCGCCAGCCCCAGAACTCCTTCAGTGAGATGAATTGACCCTTGCGGTCGCCCTGCCGAGGTCGCCCTGCCGAGCCGCCGCAGGCGGCGAGAGCACCTGGCGAACATGGCCCTATCCTTGCTTCTCCTGCATTTGCCGCGCGATCGTATGGCGCGCTACGACCAGGGATGCCTGTAGTACTCGCCTCTCGTGCAACTCCGTCGGCCAGTGTAATGCCTCGATATCGGTGTGGTGCGCCTTGAAGCAATCGACTAACTGCACCAGATCGTCTACTTTCTCGTGTAGCGCCCACATCATAGCCAGGCGCTGGCGCGGCGGCAGACCAAGCACAAGTGGAACGGTCCTCTCCAGCAGCGACGAACTCTCTAGCCGCTGCTCAACCTCGTCCGCCGGATCGTGCGTGTCCGCGATGACGAGGCTGTTCAGTTCCCAGAACAGCCATTGGTCGTCGTCGGTCGGCAACGATACGGAAGGTTTCCGCTGTCGCTGCATATCGATGATTTCACTGCGTATTATACGTTTAATGTAGTTGTGTGGATAGAGAATGGGCCTCCTTTCGAGCGCTCGCCAGAACTTTATACGGACGCGCTGCATAAGTTCGTCGATCTCCAGGTCTATGACATCTTGCTGTGCGAGCGCCGGATAACGACGCACGACGCGCTTTGTCTGCATTCCGATGTACCAATCGAAGCGTTTTAGAATCGCCTCACTCGACTCGTCTTTAGATGGTAGTGGCATAGTTCGCTCATTGCGTGTGTTCTGTGTGTTCATCATTTTTGCAGATCCTCCTGGGCCAGATGCGTGCCGCAACTCGACTGGGAGCGCTTCAGCAGTGTATAGTTTTTCTCAGAAATGTTATAGTGTGTTGAGTCATCTTCGACCTGCTTTAAGGATAGCCGCGAAATGCCGCGCAGGGGAGGTCGAAAAGGGGGCAGATAGGGGGCAAAGTATGAATGAGCACACCCCAAATAAAGCCATTCCCAATACTCGCTTAAGAAATGCGCGGCTTGCCCGTGGCCTGACGCTTCAGGAGGTCGCCAATGAGCTTGCTATTCCTGATAAGAAGCAGGTGAGCCGCTGGGAACATGGTACAAATATTCCTCGTCCTCACTACCGCCGGGCTTTGTGCGAATTCTTTAATATGACTATGGAGGAGCTTGGTTTTGACCCTTCTGAGCCGGCAGATGAAGAACCGGTTATGCCCGTCGCGGTTGACCCTCAACCCGAGGCGTTCTGGAACCTGCCTCCCGTCTTTACCTCCCTGGTCGGGCGAGACGAGGATGTCGCCGCCGTCTGTGGGCTGCTCAAACGTACGCATATTCGCCTGCTCACGCTCACTGGCCCTGGCGGCGTCGGCAAGACGCGCCTGAGCGTACGGGTCGCCGACGAGATGCGCCCGCTCTTCGCCGATGGCGTCTGCTTCGTGCCGCTGGACGCGATCACCAATCCCTCCTTCGTGATCCCCACGATTGCGAAGACGCTCGATATCGAGGAGCGCACCAGCGGCTCCATCGCGGAACAGATCAAGGCGGTGCTGCGTCCTAAGAGGTTTCTGCTGCTGCTCGATAACTTTGAGCAGGTGGCGACCGTGGCCCTGTTCCTGGAGGAGTTGCTCGCGGCCTGTCCGGATCTGAAGGTGCTGGTCACCAGCCGCGCTGTACTCCATCTGCCGGCTGAGCATGAGTTCTCCGTCGAGCCGCTGACATTGCCTGCGCTCGAACGCCTGCCCGCGTCAGAGACGTTGCTGCAATTCGCCTCTATCGCCCTCTTCGCCCAGCGCGCCCAGGCGATTAAAGCGACCTTCCAATTGACCGAGAACAACGCGCACACAATCGCCGAGATCTGCACGCGCCTCGATGGACTCCCCTTAGCCATCGAGCTAGCCGCTGCCTGCGTGAAGCTCCTGCCCCCTCAAACGCTGCTGACGCGTCTCTCCCAGCACTTGCAATTGCCCGAGGGCCAGTTGCGAACCGCGCCCGAACGCCAGCAGACGCTGTACAACACGATCCGCTGGAGCTACGATCTCCTGAATGAGCGGGAGCAGGTGTTTTTCCGCCATCTCTCGGTCTTTGCCCCCGGTTTTACGCCGCAAGCTGTCCAGGCGGTCTGCTCCGGCTTGCAGGAGATCGAAGTACTCAACTTGCTCAATGAGCTGCTCGATAAAAGCCTCCTCCACCGTGTATCGTCAGACGAGAGCGAGCCATGCTACGCGCTTCTAGAGAGCATCCGGGCATATGGCATGGATCGTCTGGCTGAACTGGGCGAGCGAGAGATAGTACAGCGCAGGCACGCGCTGTACTATCTCTCGCTCCTGGAGCGCGTCGCGCCTGCCCTCAAAGGCGCTAAGGCTGCTGAGTTGCTGGCGACTCTGGATGGCGAGCAGGAGAATCTGCGTGCCGCGTTGCAATGGCTGCTGCAACGGCAGGAGACCGAAATGGCCCTGCGCTTCTGCGAGGCGTTCGGCAAGTTCTGTGGCCTGCGCGGCTACTGGACCGAGGAGCAGCGCTGGCTCACCTCGGTGCTAGAGCTGCCATATCGCTCCTCTCACCTGGCGATCCGTGCTAGAGTGCTCCGTCGCGCCGGCCATCTCGCTTATCGTCTACGCAGACTAACTGAAGCACGCGCGCTGCAAGAAGAGAGCGTTCTGGCATCGCGTCAGGTAGAAGATAACGAAAACCTCGCGGGCGCACTGAATGGACTGGGCCGGGTTTTATACCGTCAGAACGAGATTGCCGCGGCGGCCCAGGCGCATGAGGAAAGTGTGACGACGGCGCGCGCATCAGGCAGTAAGTGGTCCCTCGCTAATTCATTAGAGAGCCTGGGCAATTTTATGTATCGTCAAGGTCATACCACGCAGGCATACGCTCTCCTGCGGGAAAGCGCGGCGCTGGCACGGGAACTGCTCGATAACGAGACCCTCGTGCGCACGCTTACAACGATGGTCGCTATAAAGCTCTCAGAGGGTGATGTTGAGCAGGCAGCGCTAGACGCTCATCAGAGCTTTGAGCTCGCCCAGGAATTGGGTACCCGCCCTCTTATAGCCCTTGCGCTGACTAATCTGGCCGACGTCGCGCTCTTTCGCGGTACATACGACCAGGCCGCCGAACTCTACACGGAGCGACTCACGCGTGCCAGTGAACTGGGCGACAGGCCGACGGTCGCCATCATGCAGCTTCACCTGGCAGATATCGCCCTGGCGCAAGAATATTTCGATCAGGCTACGAACGCCGTGCAGGAGAGCCTCCAGTTCTTCCGTGCGCAGGGCGATAACCCAAATATTGCCGCTGCGCTCGGCGTTTTAGCCGCTATCGAACGCAAACAGGGACACCTCGTGCAGGCTACTGCCCTATACAAAGAGGCCCTGTCCCTCGATAGAGAAGCAGGCGATAAAAAGAATATTGGCAGCCACCTGATCGGGCTGGCGAAGATCTTACTCGATCAGAAGCTGCTCGATCAGGCCACGACTCTACTTGGCGCTTCCACATCCTATCTGAAACTCGACGTAGATCTGCACCCGGCGCAACGCGCGGGCTATGAGCGCGCCCTATCACAATTGCACGCTCAATTGCCCGCGCCTGTTTTTCAGGCCGCCTGGTCTAAGGGGACCGCGCTGACCTTCGAGCAGGCCCTTGCCGCTTTGAACTAATCAAAGAGAAATTCATGCCCCTTCCCCTCTTTTTTCTCTCGCACTGGCCGATAACTCTATCATGAGGAGTCTAGTCCCAGATTGTCTGGCGTGTTCGCTCCTCAACCCTAGTCGTTCCCCACTAAACACAGAAAGGTTTTTACTACTCATGGAAGCTTTGCTTGTCTCTCAACTCGTGTTCGATGCCTGCGATACCCCCGCATTGCAGGAAAACCTGGTCCAGAACTCCGCGCGTGCCGCCTCTGATCTGGGTCTTTCTTCCGCCGTCATCGCCGCCGCGGCCAGCGTCCTGCAACAGGACGTAGAACTTAAGAGTCTGGTATGGGTCTAGTGTTTACGCCCTCCGGCCAGTTCGCCGCCGATCAGGCGTTCTTACGCGATCGCCTGGAGCTTTTCTTGCAGGAGCAGGGTTTCTCGCAGGAGACAGGGCTGGGCGCCGATATCAGGCAGGCGCTCGCCGCACCGCGTAAACTGTCATCCCTTGATGAACCTGTAGCATCGTCCCAGAACCAGATCCCCGAGGGGATCTGGGCCTTGCTGCCATGGCATATCGCGCGCTACTGCGCTCCTGATGCAGATCCTTTGCTCGTCAGCCGTATCTCGCTCTGTGCCGAGTGCTTTTTGTGCGCCCTGGACCTCCTCGATGATGTCGAGGATGACGACGAGACGCCGTTGCGCAAGGAACTGGGAGACGCGCGCGTGTTGAATGTTGCGACCGCCCTGCTCGCGCTGGCGTCGCAGTGCCTGCTCGAAGGGACGCGTCACGGCCTCGCACCTGAACGCGCCATCGCTCTCTCGACGATCCTGCACCAGCAATGGCTGCGCGCAACGCATGGACAGCATCGCGACCTGCTCTCCGAGCGCCAGGAGATGCAGGAGACGCGCCCGGAAGACTGCCTGCGCATCATCGAGGAGAAGTCTGGCGCGCTCGTACGCCTGGTCTGCCTGCTGGCAACGAGCGCGGTCGGTGCACCTGCTACTATCACTGATCTGTTTGCCGATGTTGGTACGTTGGTCGGTATCGCCTACCAGTTGGATAACGATACGCACGATCTCTCCAATCTTATCGATCCGGCTTTTGCTGGGGAGGGTTATAATCATAAGAGTGATCTCGTGCGTGGCAAGAAAACATTGCCAATCGTGCTTGCTCAACAGCGATATGCTTCCAGGCTGCAAAAAACGCTCATCTCTACAGGGAGAAAACAGCGAACTGAGCTAACGATGCACTTGCAGTCTTATCACGAGGCGATCAAAGCTTCGGTGGCCGTTGGTTTCTACTATCGCTTCCGCGCTGAGAGCATTCTTCGCCAGATCGAAGACTGGTATGGGGTCCCTGTTCCTCCATGTCTGCGTTTTTTGCTGAGTCTCGATAGCCTGCCTGAGGAGGCGTGATGCATATACAGAACAAAGCAAATAACCTCGATAACGGAGCGCTCTTGCAAACTCCCACTTTCCGCGAGGGTCTGCGTGGACGCAACTGGAACTGGCGCCTGCTCCCTGTTGTCGTCGCCGGTATTCTCTTGCTCCTGGTGCTCATCGCCGATGGCAGCAGCGTCTCCTGGCTAGGACATCGTTCGATCGATTTCTCACATCTCGTTACGGTTACGATCTGGTATGCCCTCTCTCTCCTGATTGCCCTTTTATTCTTTATCGTCGGCACCGTGATCTGGCTCTACGCAAGGCAGCGCAGGGTCGCTGCCTTGCTATTTAGCTTCTGCTGTATGATGATGCTTACGTTTGGCACTGTCATTGGCGCCAATGCAGGCAATACTATCCTTAACGCTCTGGGTAGCAGTTGCAGCGCGGTGGCCGTTCCCCTACTTACCACGCTTCTGCTGTCATTCCCCGACGATACGTTCGCCCGTAGCAGCTCTCGTCCCTGGCAGCGCCGTTTGCTTCAATGTTACCTGGTCTGTAGTGTGCTCGGCAGCTTGTTTCCAGTTGGTTACAGTCTGATCACCTACTTACTACATGTCCCATTGCCCGCCTGGAGCGCCCTCCTCGAATTTGTCTATTATGGCTTCAGCATAGTGGGCATCTTTCTAATCGTGATCTTCTCTTCGCGCCGGAGCGATTCTATGCGTGCGCAGCAGCAATTTCGCCTGTTCCTGAATGGCATCCTGCTCTCCTTCGCACCGATTCTCGTCCTTACCGTTATGCCGACGCTGCTCCACTTTCCCTTTGTCGTCGATGGCAATGTGAGCATGTTCTTTCTTATCTGTTTTCCCCTGACGCTCGGCTATGCCGTCCTGCGCTACCAGATTCTGGTCCTGGATACCTATATCCGCCGTTACATTAACTGGATGACCAGCGGTATTCTGCTCTCGATCCTGGTCTATATCGTTATGGCCGGTTGCAGTGTCTTCTTTGGCAACCAGCCGATTTTGCTGGTGATCGCGGTGACATTGCTGCTGCCGTTGCCATCTCTCTGGCTGACGAAGCAGGGGCAGGCACTGACTGAGCGCCTCTTCTTTAGCGAGATGCTGCATTATCGCCAACTGGTCAACGCGCTTTCCCTGCAAACGAGCGACTTCGATCTGGCGCAGGTGACGCGCGCTCTGACCGCGGCGGCGTGCGATACGTTCGCCGCGCCCGCCGCCTGCTTATTTATTCTGGAAAAAGGACACTATATCCTTTTCCCGGCTGAACAGAGTATTCGCGAACAGGAGCGCAACCTCCTTTCATCACTGCGTCCGCTCTTTCCACAATTGAATGCAACGCAGGCGATAACTCTTGATACGTCTCTGATCTCTACGTTAGAGCATGCCGGGCGCCCCCTTGCACTCTCCGAATTACTTGCCAGCGATGGACCGCGCGTATCTGGCATGGCAAGATTCCTGGCCCCTGAGCAGCCTCTAGTGGGTGGACGCAATCCCCTCTTTGCTCCCTTGCATGTCCAGGGAACGCTGATTGCCGTTCTGCTTCTTGATGAGCGGGGCGATCACGAGTCGTACGCGGGACCGGATTTTGAGGGTATGGGCCTCCTTCTGTCGCGCTTCCTTCCCCTCCTGGAAACGGCCCTGCTGACCCAGGAGCTACAGGCGCGTAACGTGCAACTGCAGATGGCTAATGAGCGCCTCTCTGATCTGGATCTCTTGAAAAATCGCTTCATCACCAGTACGTCGCACGAACTGCGTACGCCGTTGACCTCCGTCTCTGGCTATATCGATCTTCTACTGGAGCATGGGGCGCAACTGGACCATGAGCAATGCAATGACTTTTTGCGTAAGGCCGCCGTTGCCTGCGATGAACTGGTCCAGCAGGTCTTGATTATCTCTGATGTTGGTCGTTTGCAATTCGAGTCGAAACAGGTGACGCTCAGCCCTTGCTCCCTGAACGAGATTATCAAGCAGGCGACCGAGATTATGGGCGTCGAGGCGCTGCATCAACAGCGCACCATCCGCGTCGATGTGCCCGCTTCCATTACGGTGTATGCCAGCGCCAAGCATGTACGCGAGATCCTGCTCAATCTCCTGAGCAATGCGTTTAAGTACTCTCCGCATGGTACGCCTGTGTCTATTCACGCGTCTCTCCTGTCGGACTCGGTGACGATCTCTGTTCAGGATAGTGGTCTCGGCGTTCCACCCGACGAGCAGGCCTACCTCTTCGAACAGTTCGTGCGCCTGGAACGTGACATGAATAGCCCTGTGCGCGGCGCCGGGCTCGGCCTCGCCATCTGCAAGCAAGTGGTGGAGGCGATGGGCGGTCGCATCTGGCTCACCAGTAACGGCGTTCCCGGCGAAGGCAGCACATTCTCATTTTCCCTCAAGCTGCCCCAGGTATCTGCGCTATAGATGATAAACGCTGCGGATATCCGAATATGATATTCTAATAGTGGGACGCTTCTCTCTGTTGAGCTATAACCGCGCTTGACCGTTGCAAGCGATAATAAAAACAAGGGAGTCAGCCAATGATTGGACCGCAGCCACATGAGAAACCAACAGAACTATCCGATGCCTGGATCGCGACCTCTATATGGAGCGACTTCGACCTTTATCTGTTCGGCCAGAGTAAGGACTATTACGTCTACAAGAAATTCGGCGCTCATGTTCGCGTCATCGATGGGGTAGCAGGCGTGAACTTCTCCGTCTGGGCGCCTAATGCCCGCTCGGTCACGGTAATTGGAAACTTCAACTACTGGGATCGCACTGCAAACCCTATGCGCTTGCGGCACCACGATCTGGGCGTCTGGGAGTGCTTTATCCCCGGTCTGCAGGTGGGCGAGATCTACAAGTACTTCATTACCTCCTACATCAATGACTACACCGTGGAAAAGGCAGACCCCTACGCGCTCGCCGCTGAACTCCCGCCCAAAACCGGCAGCGTCGTGAGCGATATTCACCAGTATCAATGGCTGGACCAGGACTGGATGCAGGCTCGTAAACAGTTCAATCCACTCTCCTCTCCCGTATCCACTTATGAGCTTCACGCCGGCTCCTGGCGCCATATCGTGGATGAGTTCGGTCCACGCCCTATGACCTATCGCGAGCTGGCCCACGCGCTGGCTCCCTACATCAAAGAGCTTGGCTTTACCCATGTCGAGCTGATGCCGATCACCGAGTTTCCCTACGATCCCTCCTGGGGCTACCAGGTGACAGGCTATTTCGCTCCCACCAGCCGCTATGGTACTCCGCAGGACTTCCAGTACTTCGTCGATTACCTGCACCAGCAGGGCATTGGCATCATTCTCGACTGGGTCCCTGGCCACTTTCCGAAAGATCTACACGGCCTGAGCTACTTCGATGGCACCCACCTCTACGAATATGCCGATCCGCGCAAGGGTGAGCACAAGGAGTGGGGGACCTACGTCTTCGATTACGGACGAACTGAAGTATGCAATTTCCTGTTCGCCAGCGCTGTATTCTGGCTGACCGAATATCACCTTGATGGCCTGCGCGTTGATGCTGTAGCCTCGATTCTCTACCTGGACTATGCGCGCGAGCCCGGTGAGTGGATACCCAATCAATACGGTGGGCGCGAAAATCTCGAGGCCGTCTCGTTCCTGCGCCAGCTCAACGAGGCTACCTATTCCGAACAGCCCGGCACCTTCACCGTCGCGGAAGAGTCCACTGCCTGGCCGCTCGTCTCCCGTCCCACCTATATCGGCGGACTCGGCTTCGGCCTCAAGTGGAATATGGGCTGGATGCACGATATGCTCGAATACATGCAACTGGACCCCGTTTACCGGCGCTACCATCAGAGCAGCATCACGTTCTCGCTTATGTATGCCTACAACGAGAACTTTGTGCTGCCCCTGTCGCACGACGAGGTCGTCTATGGTAAGCGCTCTCTGCTCTCTAAGATGCCTGGTGACGTCTGGCAGCGCTTCGCCAACCTGCGCGCCTTCTTTGGCTACATGTGGGGCCATCCTGGGAAAAAGCTGCTCTTTATGGGCGGCGAGTTCGGTCAATGGCGCGAGTGGGACTATACCCAGAGTCTCGACTGGAATCTCCTGGACTCCGGCAACGAGCCTCGCCATACCCTCCTGCGCGATCTCGTCCGCGACCTCAACCAGCTCTATCAGCGCGAGCCTGCTCTCAGCGTCCTCGATACCAGTCCAGGGGGCTTCTCGTGGATCGATCTCCACGATAGCGACAATAGCGTCGTCTCCTTCATGCGCCGCGGCAAGAACGCAGGGGAGGAGCTCATCTTCGTCTGTAATTTCACGCCTATCCCGCGCTATGGCTACCGGATCGGCGTTCCGGCGGCGGGCGACTATTACGAGGTTATCAACACCGATGCCCGGCGCTATGGTGGCAGCGGCGTTGAGAATACCAATGTGATGCCCAGTGGGCCCATGTACTGGCAATCCCTATCGAACTCTATTCAGCTCACGCTCCCCCCGCTGGCAACCGTCATTCTGAAGTATCGACCCTTCGCACAGGAGACCGATCCGGCCTGAAGACACGGGGGGTTTTTCCAGAAAGGAACTCTATGAAGATAGAAATTGAGTCTGTGCGCTATACAATCACGCGCATTCTACTGCGTGCGATGGGGATAACGCTATTGCTCCAGGCATTCACCGTGCTCATTCTGCAGGTTGTCTCGATGCGGCGCCGACGCAAGCAGCACCAGGTCTCGTTTAAGCACCCGCACCTGAATGAGGTCGATGTAGGCGATAATAGTCTACAGATCTACGATTATGGGCGCGATCTCTACGATGACATGCTCGCGGCAATTAATGAGGCGCGAGAGACCATCTACCTGGAGACATATATCTGGAAGGGCGACGAGGTCGGACAGCAATTCAAAGAGGCGCTGGAACGCAAAGCCTCCGAAGGGGTAGAGGTCTATGTCATCTTTGATCGCTTCGCCAACCTTGTCGTCCCTGAATCCTTTAAGGTCTTCATGCCAGATATGCATGTGCTGATGTATCAGTCCATCTCCAGACCCTGGGAAGTGCTCGACCCCCGGCATTTCGCGCTGGATCATCACAAACTGCTGGTTGTAGATGGGACGGTCGGCTTTATCGGCGGCTACAATCTGGGCAGCCTCTACGCGACGAGCTGGCGCGATACGCATCTGCGCATTCAAGGACCAGCCACCGCTGATCTGGCCCAGCCCTTCATCGACTTCTGGAATCAGCATGCAGTCGGTCAGGCCCCGATCAAGAAGCACTATGCGCGCCGCTTCGATCCTTTGATCAATATTATCGGCACCAACGCACTGCGCCTCACCTTCCCCATTCGCGACAACTATATCGAGGCGATCGACCGCGCCGAGCACTCTATTTATCTCTCCAATGCCTACTTCGTGCCTGATGGAATCCTGGTGGCGGCCCTCAAGTCTGCGGCGGAGCGTGGCGTCGATGTGCGCCTGCTGGTGCCCTGGGTCTCCAATCATATCGTCGTTGACTGGCTCGCGCGTGGGCTGTTCGAGGAGTGTCTGCGTGCTGGCATTCGTATCTTTGGCTACCTGGATATGCTGCATGCCAAAACCTGCACCATCGACGGTGTCTGGTCCACCATCGGCACGGCCAATCTCGATCGCCTCAGCGCCGTCGGCAACTACGAGATCAATGCCATCATCTTTGACGAAGCGTTTGCCCGCGAGATGGAGGACCTGTTCGACTGCGATACGACCAACGCCTTCGAGATCAAAATCGATCAATGGGTGAAGCGCAAGTGGTACATGAAATTTGCGGAACGGGTGCTCATGCCGTTCCGCATCCTCTCCTGAGCCTGAAAGGATCAGCAGTCGCTAGCAAGAAGAGGTGCGCTGGAGCACCATCATCGTAACGTCATCCTCCTGTTCCCACGTATTTCCGGTGAAGGCTTTCAGGTGGTTTAGCAGGAACGTGATCAGCGCAGGATCGCCTGGATATTCCTTGTGAATAGTTGACGTAGGCATGTTCAGGCTGCTATGATGGGATTAATCAAGATAAAGGGTACAGAAGTGGAAACATCACCTACATGGCGAGATCTACTGAGTAAAAATATTCAAGACGGGCAGGAGCGGCAGCGCATTGCACGCGAACTGGGGGTAAGTAGCATCACCCTCTTGCGTTGGGTAAATAGCACATCAAATCCACGCATGCAGAGTCTTCGCCGTTTGCTTGAGGTGCTGCCTCAATATCGCAGTCAGCTTATGCCTTTAATTCAAGACGAGTTTCCAGACTTCTTACATGTATCAGTCGAAGAGTTACCGGAAGAGACGCAGATCTTCGTGCCTTCAACGTTTTACGGGCGCGTCTTTGATGCCTATGCGGCGACGCCCCGGATACAGCGCTTCTGGACGATCTCTAATCTTATTTTACAACAGGCATTGGAGCAGCTCGATCCCTCTAAACTGGGCATGGCAATCACGATTGTACAGTGCATGCCGCCCTGGGATGATAACAATATCTATAGCTTACGCGAGCGCGCAGGTCATGGCACAGATCCGTGGCGCAAGAACTTAGAACAATACGCCATATTCCTGGGCGCTGAGTCGCTGGCGGGCAATGTTGTTTCGAACAGTCGCCCCCGCGTACTCCAGAGCCGCGACGACTACCAGGGTTTTCTCCCCGCGCACTGGGTTGAGCGAGAACAGAGCGCGGCAGGCTATCCTCTGCTGCGCTCAAACATGATAGCCGGCTGTTTACTCGTTTCTTCCACCCAATCGGGCTACTTCACACCGGCTCGCCTGCAACTGATTCAGCACTACGCGGAGCTGCTCTCCTTCGTTTTCGAACCACGCGAGTTCTACGCTTTAGAGCAAATCAAGTTACGCACCATGCCCTATTACCAGGTGCAGGAGCAACACCTCATCGGCTTCAGACAGCGCGTCTCCCGGCTCATGACGGAGGCGTTCAAAGAGGAGCAACCATTGAGCCTGCTCCAGGCGGAGCAGATGATCTGGCAGCAGATCGAGCGAGAGCTCTTGATCGCTGTTTAGAGACCATTATATACGGTTGCAGATGAACGCCCGTGCAAGATTTTACGGTATATCAAACAAGCGAGCGAAATGGCGTATAGCTTTGTTGAAGACTTCGGGCTGATCCAGATTGCAGACATGCCCTGCGTTGCGAATAATCTGCAGGCAACCGTAGCGGGTGGCTGAAGCGAAAGTCGTTTCAGTGCTGCGATTTATTGTATCGTATTCGCCATTGAGGATCATAACCGGGCCAGGAAAGGAACGCAGCCAGGCCCTGAAGTCTCGCCGTCCGATCTCCAGCATTGCATCTCCCCAGGCATTGGGATGGAAGTTACTCGAGATCTGTGTTGCAGTGACGCCTGGAAACATCCAGCGGGAGTAAAGTTCGAGCAGACTTACGAAGGCGCGTTCGCCGTACATCTCGATAATGAACTGAGAGTTCATTTTGGCCATTACCGTTAGCCACAGGGGGTAGTTGGTGCTGCAGCCCGATAGGACCAGGCCTCGCGTCTTCTCCGGGTAGCGCTGCGCAAAGGTCATGGCGACGTAGCCGCCCAGCGACAGGCCCACGACCAGCGCCTGCCCACTCGTCTCCTGATCGATCACAGAGGCGATCTCCCGCGTGGCTGTTTCCAGGCGAAAGCGTTGATTGCGGAGTGCTCCGTGACCGGGAAGGTCCACGGCAACGACGCGGAAATCGTACGAGAGGTCTTCCATCTGGGGGTGCCACATCTTACGTGTAGCGGTTGCGCCATGGAGAAAGACAATAGGTAGTGCTTCATCTGGTCCGGCGACATCAACCGGGGATGTTTCTAGCGTAGAATCCATTTGGGGTAATCCTTTACACTTGCCTGCCTGATTTAAACATACCTTTTAAGAAGGGTGCAAGTCAAGAGTTATGGCAGAGTATCCATAGAAAAGTTATGGACACTCTGTCCATAGCAGTGCCATCAGCATGCTAGAGAGGATGCTGCATAAAGAACGCATAGGTTGCCTGGCTGGCATCTGGCCCCAGGGGATCGCCAAAGGAGCCACTCCCGCCGGACCATGCATGGCCCATGCCGGCGATCTTCCAGTACTCCTGTATCTCATTTCCACTATGATCCTTCCAACCCTCAATCGTATATGCATGGCCGCCCGGTATCTGTCCATAGGTCGTACTGGAAGGAGATGTGAAGCTGGGAGTGTAGGTATTATGGGAGGCAAGTTGATCGGTCTGCATCCATTGCTGTATCACCTGGTCGCCATTGACGACGTTGATGATGGGATCGTCGGTGCCATGAAATACGATCGTAGGCACGACGCGCGCATGAGCGCCCATGGCAGCGTAAGCCAGGCGCCCTTGCTGAACAGGAGACGGACCACCCGTGCGCTCGACCTGGATGACGCCGGCGGGCGTTGTAGCTGCCTGGTATTCGCAGCCCGCGTGCACCCCGATGGCGGCGAAGATGTCGGGATAGACCGCGCCCAGCGTCACGGAGAGCGCCCCGCCGGCGGAGAGGCCCTCGACGTAGATGCGGTGTGTATTGATCGTCCAGTGGGATGTATCCTGCTCTATTGTCTGCACGATGCCAGCGACGATCGCCGCTTCACCGCTGTTGCGCACCTGATTGGCGGGTTCATACCAGTTCCAGCAGAGCGCCGAATTATACAGGGCAGTTTGCTGGGGATAGACAACGATAAAATTATGCTGCTCGGCTAACTGGTTCATGCCGGTGCTGTTGGCGAAGTCGAGCGGGGTCTGTGTGCAGCCGTGCAACATCACCAGCAAAGGGACCGCCGTTCCGACCTGGTAGTGCGTTGGGGTGTAGACAAAATAGGGACGGCTCCCGGCTGGTCCGTTATAGATGTATGACTGCCATGAAGGGTCCGCGGCCCGCGCCCTGAGCGGGATCTGTATGAGCAGGGCAGATGCGAGCAACAGAAAAAATAGGGAAACAGTGAACTGTAGTTTTCGTTTCATAAAGGATAAGAGTCTCTCTTCTTTACGTAGTGGGCCAACCCATTATGGACTGGCGCGAATGCACGAGGAGATGATCGAGCATGCCTGATCTTCCCCTCACTACAAACAAACTCACGGCGACATAGAAATATACGCATTTGTAGGCATTGTCTTTTAATTTTGCATGAGGTACTATGATCACATTACAAAAAAGAGATGTAAGGGAGCAAACAGTGACATGGCACGACCAGAAGTCTATGGAATTGGGGACGTTTCTCCTGGCGCACGGGAAGAGCCGCGCAGCGACCTCGGGGAGCGTAGACTACGACGTATAAGCGCCTGGTTTATGCTCTTCTTTCTTTTCCAGGGACAGCTCGGGGCGACCTGGGATCGCGAGTGGCATGCCTATGTCGGGCGCGACTGGTTCTGGACGCCGCCGCATATCCTGATCTACTCCTGCGTGACGGGCGCGGGGCTGATCGCGTTAGGCGTCGTCCTGGGCGACACGCTGCGCTATCGGAGAGGCCGGGTGGGCGTCGATGCCACCTCGACGGTACCTATCTTCGGGCTCTTCCACGCGCCACTCGGTTATGTCGTCACTGGTTTCGGTGCGCTGCTGGCCCTGATCGCGGCACCGCTGGACAACTACTGGCACCAGCTTTATGGCATCGACATCGCGCTGTGGGCGCCGTTTCATATGATGGGCGTGACGGGGGCCTTCATCGGGACGCTGGGTATGGTCTACATCTTTGCGTCCGAGGCCGTCGTTGATCGCCAGCAGCAGAGGAGCGGGCGGCGTTTTCTGGGTATTACGGTTCTGGAATGGGGCGCCCTGATGTCGCTCGCCGGGCTGCTCAACTTCACCTTGATCGGTTTTCTGCAATTCCCGCTCGTGTCTGTCGGCGTGCTGCGCATTCCCACCTATCCATTGCCCGCCGCCGCATGTGGCATGCTCTGCCTGGTCGCAGCCGTACGCCTGGTGGCGAGGCCGGGGGCGGCGACGATTATGCTTGCGCTGCTCTTCATCTATACGCTGGCGACCGAGCTGTTCGTGCCCTGGGCGATCCGCACCGCCGTGGCGCAGCAGGGGCTACTCTACCGCATACCAGGCCGTATACCGTTCTTTCGCTGGAGCGATGCGCTCCTGCCGCTGGCCTTCCTGGTCTCAGCATTGATTGTGGATGGCGTCGCCTGGCGGCGCTGGCGACAAGGGAAGATGCTGCACGGGCGTATACGCGGGGTATGGCTGCTTGGTCTACTCATCACAGTGCCCGAGATGGTGCTTATCTGCTGCGTCATCAACTGGAATGTGAATATAGCGCAGTCGTTTCTGGACGGACGCGGTAGCGTGATCCCGCTCGATATGAAACTGTTTGCCGCGCTGCTGGCGGTGCCGGTAATACTGCTGATTGGGATGTGCGGGGCGATCTGGGGCGCCGATTTTGGCGATATCTGGCACCTGAATAGTCGTTGATGGCGTAGAGACGAGGAGGTATTTTTTAGTGCGTAAAGCTCTTATGACGGGTGCCTGCTTATCGCTGCTATGCTTCTTCCTGCTGGGAGCGGGAAGCGTCCAGGCGGAGAGCGCGCCCGCACACAGCGAGACGCTGATCGCCGGACCCTACATCGTCGATGTAACCCTTTCACAGGACCCGCCCTTCACCGATCAGCCCTTTGAGATAACCGTTACGCCGCATGGCAGCAACATCGCACTGAGTGGACTGGTCGTGGCTGAGCCGGGACTGGGCACGGATGCAACGAACCTGCAGACGAAGCTAACCCCCTCGACGAGTAAGCGCGGTGCAGTGAGCGGCTGGCTGCATATTCCCGTGCGGGGGGCGTGGCAACTGGTCTTCCACCTCGATGGTCCACAGGGGCAGAGCAGCGCCGTTCTCGCGGTAACGGTCGGCGCGCCCGGCGCTATGCCCGTATGGCTGGCATGGAGCATCGCTATGATACCTCTGCTCTTCATCGCCTGGTGGGTCTACCGGCAACGAATCTATCGTGGCAGACTGCTGCGCGAGAAGAGACAGTAGGGATGGGGCTGGCCCCCATCCGGTTTCCCAAAAACGCTGCTCCCCAGACCTGATCGCGCTTGCCGAGCCGGATGGGGGCCAGCCCCATCCCTACTCAAGCGTCTTAATAGGAAAAACCGTCCCATCTCGCGTACAGGAGCGCTGCTACTGATTGGGAGCTGTGCGCAGGAACTCATCCAGGCTCTCGGCGTCGGGCAGCGCGGAGAGCACGCCCTGCTTGAGCGTGGTGAGTGCGCCCGCCGCATTGGCGCGCCTCAATATCGCTTGCAGGCGCGGCGGCGTGAGCTGCGCGCGCCATGTTTCGTTACCGCTAACGAGCTGGATGAGCAAGGTAGCAATAAACGCGTCGCCGCTGCCCGTCGCGTCGAGAGCATGCACCTGGAAGCCCGGTACGAACCCGCTGCCCGCTGCACATTGGAAGAAGCTGCCATCAGGCCCAAGCGTGACCACACAGAGATCCAGTCCGCTCGCCAGTAGCTCTTTACTGCCTTGCTCTAGCTCGGTGCTGCCGGTAAGCAGTTGCAGCTCATCTTTGTTGACTTTCAAGACGTGCACGCGGGGCAGGACCGAATGGATCATGGCGCGCGCCGCGTCTGGGCCGGACCACAGACCGGGCCGGTAGTTGGCGTCCAGCGCGACCAGCGCTCCGGCATCACGTGCGATGGAGAGTGCGGCGAGGGTAGCGTCGTGCACGGGCTGATCGATCAGGCTGATCGAGCCAAAATCGAACACGCGCGTCTCCTGCAACAGTGAGCGATCCAGCTCGGACGGCTGCAGGCGCATGTCCGCGCTCGGATTGCGGTAGAAGAGGTGGATCGCCGTATGTTCGTCGACCTGCGCGTGGAAGTTGATTCCGGTGCGCGCCTCTTTATCGAAGCGCATGCCACGTGTCTCGACGCCCTGTTGGGCCAGTGTTTGTGCGAGAAAGTGGCCGAAAGGATCGTCGCCGACCTTCCCGATGAAGGCGCTGCGGAAACCCTGACGCGCCGCCGCGATGGCGACGTTGGCCGGGGCACCACCCGGAACGGGACTAAATGCGGACACTTCGGCCAGTGGGCGCCCTATCTCTGCTGGAAACATGTCGATCAGCAGTTCGCCCAGACATACAATGTCAATCAAGGTCACTACTCCTTTTCTTGGTGCTGTTTGTCAGCCTTTTATCACTCTATTGTACCTCTGAATTTTCTTCGCTGCCGGGCCAATACATGTTACCAGGCGTGATTGATCTGTGATCTTTTTATCACATGGTTGTGACCGAAATGCGATGTGCTCATCCTACTCTTAGCGTAGTACATTGCGGACGCCATTGTTAGACATCTGGAAGGATCGAGAAAGCATGACAGACGCACCTGTTGACCAGGACGCAACTAAACGTTCTGAGCACGATATTTTAACCTCCGCACAGCCAGGCTCCGGCATGCCACTTAAAGATAGCGAACAGGAAGCTACTCAATATACCGCTGTGAGCCGTCCGGGGGGGATCATTGAACGTCAATTTGAGCGTGTCGCGATAGTGAACCGTGGCGAGGCAGCGATGCGCCTGATTCGCGCGGTCCGCGAATTGGATCGCGAGGAACATGAACGGTTAACGACCGTTGCGCTATTTACCGAAGCTGATCGGCGCGCAATGTTTGTGTACGAGGCCGACGACGCGGTCGGCATCGGAGCAACAACATTCATCGATGCGGGAGATAGAAGCCGCAAGAGCAGCTACCAGGACCGGGAGCAGATCGAGCGTGCCCTCATCGCGGCCCACGTCGATGCAGCGTGGGTCGGCTGGGGTCTCCTCTCAGAGGAACCCTGGTTCGCGGAACTGTGCCAGCGACTGGGCCTCGTCTTCATCGGACCGGACGCCGACGTGCTCCGTCTATTTCGGGACAAGACCAGCGCAAAGCGGCGGGCGCAGCAGGCAGGGATACCAGTCGTGCCGTGGGGCGAAGAGCCAGCAGGAACGCTTGAAGAGGCGCAACGGCAGGCAGAGAGGCTAGGATATCCCCTGCTGGTCAAGGCGGCGCTGGGGACGCATGGAGAAGCCATACAGCGCGTCGACGCGCCCGACGAACTGGCGGATGCGTTTGCACAAGCGAGCGCCGAAGCAAAGGCCATATCCGGCGATGCGACGGTCTTCCTGGAGCGTGCCATCGATGGCGCCCATCTCATAGAGGTGCAGGTCATCGCGGACAACGCCGGAACGACCTGGGCGGTCGGAGTACGCGATTGTACCGTTCAGCGCCATAACCAGAAGATATTTGAGGAATCGTCCTCTCCAGTGCTCTTCGAGGAGCAGGAAAGGGAGATGCGCGCGGCAGCGGTCCGCCTGTGCCACGAGGTCGGCTATCGCAACGCCGGGAGCGTCGAATTTCTCTACGATCCCAATAGCCGCGAGTTCTGGTTCCTGGAAGTCAATCCTTGCCTGGATGTCGAGCATCCCGTCACGGAGGCGACCACCGGGCTGGACCTGGTGAAGTTGCAGTTGAGTATCGCGCGCGGCGAGCGGCTCATGGGGCAGCAACCGGCGGCCAGCGGACACGCTGTCGAGGTACGCCTGTACGCGGAAGATCCAGACAACGGCTTCGCGCCTGGGCCGGGAACGCTCGATCTGTTCCGCCTCGCAAGTGGTCCTGGTCTGCGCATCGATACGGGCTACGAGGAGGGCGATGTAATTGCCCCCGAGTTTCATCTTATGCTTGCCAAGATCATTGCCTGGGGACGGGACCGACAGGAGGCGCTTGCACGTTTGAACAGGGCGCTGGCCGAGAGCGCGGTCGTCGTGCGTGGCGGAATGAACAACAAATCATTCCTGCTCGACTTCTTAAGCCATCCCGAGCTTGATTATGGCAACATCGATACACGCTGGCTCGATCGCCTGGTGGAGGGAAAGGACGCTCGCCCGCGCCAATATGCCGACGTGGCCCTGCTCCAGGCGGCAATCGAGGCGTACAATGCCGAAGCCCAGGTGGAGCAGGCGCAATTTTATACCTCCGCCGCTCGCGGTCGACCCAAGACGCGATCTGGCATCGGCATTACCATTGATTTCCACTATCTTGGACATAGCCACAGCTTCACGGTCGCGCGCCTGGGACCGCAACAGTACCGGGTCAACACCAGCGGGAAGAAGATAGACGTGCGCGTCGAGCGTATCGGCGCTTTTGAGAGCCGGGTCACATGCTTCGGGCAACGTCACCGTGTGCTCTCAGTCAATAATGGGCCCGATCATCTGGTAGAAGTCGATAGCATCTCGCACCGTATCACGCGGGATGAAGGCGGCATCGTCCGAGCGCCGGGGCCAGCGGTCGTCGTCGCGATAGCGGTGGCGGCGGGAGATCGCGTTAGCGTTGGAGACAGGCTGGTCGTTGTCGAAGCAATGAAGATGGAGATGGCGATTACCGCTCCCTTCGCCGGGCGCGTCTCGCGGCTGTACGTGGGAAACAACGTGCAGGTTGATGCCGAGGCGCCTCTGGTACAACTGGAGCCACTGAAGCTGCGCGATGAGCCGTACATTGCAGAGCGCGTTCAATTCGACACATCTATCGTCCAGGCTGATGAGGCGCCGGAACGGCGACGCGACCGGGTGCTTGAAGCGTTGCGCTATCAGATGCTCGGCTACGATGTCGACCAGGCCGAGGCCAAACGGTTGGCCGGGGAACTAAACGAGATCTACAAAGCGCTGCCGGTTGATGAAAAAGAACTCCAGCGCGGCGAGGATGAGATTCTCTCGATCTTTGCCGATATCAGCTCGCTCTTCCGGCGCACGCTGGACCCGGGGGAGGCCGAGGCGCAGGATATACAGGTGCACAGTGCAGAGCAGGATCTGTTGACCTATCTGCGCTCGCGTGATAGTCGACAGGAGCGTCTATCGCCGCAATTCCTGAGCAGGCTGCAGCGCGCGCTCGTCCACTACGGAGTCGAGGGTCTGGACCCTTCGCCCGAGCTCGACACGGCCCTACTGATGATCTACAAGGCGCACCAGAATGATACGCAGCAGTTAGCGGCGATTATAGCTATTCTTGAACGGCGGCTGGCGCATGCCGATACCCTGGCTTCATCGACCGACGAAGGATTGCGTGAGCTGCTCGATCGACTGCTCCTCGCGACGCAGGGGCGGTATCCCACGATCAGCGATCTCGCCACCGAGATTCGTTTCAGCTACTTCGATGAGCCACTGCTCGAACAGGTACGGAAAAAAGTCTACGAGGAGATGGAGGCGCATCTCACCTACCTTGCTGAGCATCCAGATACGGATTCCCGGCAGGAGCGCATCGACGCCCTGGTCACATGTCCGCAGCCATTGCAGGCGTTATTGACCAGTCGCTTTCCGGCGGCGAACGATATGATGCAGCGTCTGATGCTGGAAGTGCTCACGCGGCGCTACTACCGCATTCGTCTGCTCGAGGAGGTCGAGACCACGAACGTCGATGGGCAGGCGTTTGCGACGGCGAGCTACGATTTCGAGGGGTCACGCATCCACGTCATTACCATGTTCTCGGACTACGGGCACCTTGAAAGCGCGCTGAACGCGCTGGCGCGCTTTACCACCAGTGTGCCATCGGATCACGACGTCGTGGCCGATATCTACGCCTGGCATCAAAATGCGCTCGGGGATGCTGAAGCGATGGAGGAAGAGATTCGCGGAAAAATCAATAAAACGAATTTCCCGCGCCCTCTTCGTCGCATCGTTGTCGCGACAATTAGCTCACAGCACAGCGCGGGCACCTCGGGCACGAATCACTTCACATATCGGCCAAAGGAGGATGAATACCAGGAGAGTCGCATGTATCGCGGCTTGCATCCGATGATGGGCAAACGACTCAACATCTGGCGTCTCTCCAACTTCAACATCAAGCGGCTGCCATCGGTGGAGGATGTCTATCTCTTCCACGGCGTTGCGCGCGACAATCCAAAGGACGAGCGCCTGTTCGCGATCGCCGAAGTACGCGATGTGACGCGCGATACCGCAGGCCAGGGCGTTCAGATACCACACCTGGAGCGTATGTTCTTAGAGGCCCTGGCGGGCATTCGCTTCTACCAGTCCAGGTTACCAGCGCACCAGCGTCTCCCCTGGAACAGGGTCATTCTCTATGTCTGGCCACCGCTTGAGGCAAGTTCCGAAGAGATCGAGGAGCTCATGCGCAAGCTCTGGCCGTTCACTGAGGGTCTGGGTCTGGAGAAGGTGGTCATCATCGCGAGACTGGCCGAAGGCCAGAACGGAGAGTGGCACGAGCGCGTGCTGCACATCTCCAATCCCGGCGGTCAGGAGTTGGTCATGCGGCTGGACATGCCGCACGACGCACCGATCAGGACGCTGAACGAATACCGGCAGAAGGTCGTCCAGTTGCGCCGACGCGGTCTCGTCTATCCCTATGAGATTATCGAGATGCTCACGCCTACATCAGAGAGCACGCGCAGCCCTCTGCCGCCTGGAGTTTTCACCGAGTACGATCTGAACGAGGATAACCATCTGGTCCCCGTGGATCGCCCTTATGGAAAGAACAGATCCGGGCTCGTCGTTGGCGTGATCCGCAACTACACGGCCACGTATCCAGAAGGGATGACACGTGTGCTGCTGTTGGGCGATCCGAGCAAGAACATGGGGTCGCTCTCCGAGCCGGAGTGCCGGCGCCTCATGGAGGCCATCGATCTATCCCGGCGGCTACAGGTGCCAATCGAGTGGTACACCCTCTCGGCGGGCGCCAAGATCTCGATGGATAGCGGCACCGAGAACATGGACTGGATCTCGCGGGCGCTCAAGCACATCGTCCTGTACACACAGGACGGTGGACGCTTCAACATCATCGTCAACGGCATCAACGTTGGTGGTCAACCGTACTGGAACTCCGGCGCCGTCATTCTGATGCACACGCGTGGCACGCTCATCATGACGCCCAACGGGGCCATGGTCCTCACCGGCAAGCAGTCGCTCGACTATTCCGGCGGCGTCTCAGCCGAGGACAACTACGGCATCGGCGGCTACGAGCGCGTCATGGGACCGAACGGCGAGGCGCAGTACTTTGCGCCCGACCTCAGTTCGGCCTGCCAGTTGCTGATGCGCTACTACGAGCACACCTATGTCGCACCAGGCGAACGCTTCCCGCGCCGCGTCTCGACGAACGATCCCATCGAGCGCGATGTGCGGGAGTACCCGTACGTCAGCATGCGTCCCGATGACAGAGATCTCACGCGCGTAGGCGATCTCTTCTCTGACGAGAAGAACGCAGGCCGCAAGCATCCTTTCGACATGCGCAAGGTCATGGCGGCGCTCATCGACAGCGACCACCAGCCGCTTGAGCGCTGGCGCGACATGCGTGACGCCGAGAACGCCATCATCTGGGATGCCCATATCGGCGGCTACCCGGTCGCCATGATCGGCATCGAATCGCGGCCCGTGGCCCGGCGTGGTTTCATACCGGGCGACGGACCCGAGCAATGGACGGCGGGAACGCTCTTCCCCATGTCGTCTAAGAAGATCGCGCGCGCCCTCAACTCGGCCAATGGCAACCGCCCGGTCGTCGTTGTCGCCAACCTGTCCGGCTTCGACGGCTCGCCCGAATCCATGCGTGAAATGGAACTGGAGATGGGAGCCGAGATCGGGAAGGCCGTCGCCAATTTCGACGGGCCGATCATCTTCTGCACCGTCTCGCGCTTCCACGGCGGCTCGTTCGTCGTCTTCTCGGGTGCGCTGAACGAGAACGTCGAGGTCGCGGCGGTGGAGGGCTCCTACGCCTCGATCATCGGTGGCGTCCCGGCGGCGGCGGTCGTCTTCACACGCGACGTGGACACGCGGACCAAGGCCGATCTCCGCGTCAAAGAGCTGCAGGAGCGATTGGCGCAGGCCGACAACGCGCAGAAGGCGGTCCTACGTGCGCAATTGAACGCCATCATGGAGCAGGTGAGGTCCGAGAAGGTGGGCGAGGTTGCCAGCGAATTCGACCATACGCATGACATCCTGCGCGCCCAGCGTGTCGGCTCCGTCGATTATGTCATCCCGGCAGCCCGGCTCAGGCCATACCTGGTCGAGGCCATCGAGCGCGGCATCGCACGCGAGATGGAGAAGCAGGTGGTTAAGAGCTGAGTTATGTTTCGCAGGTAGGTGATATTCTACCTGCGAAACTTGTCAAAGCCATGAATAGTCCTGGTGCCTATCGAGGGCCCTCAGCGCCTGCGGCGCTACGCGGCGAGGAGTCATGAAGAGATAGCGGGATATCTCAGGCCGTTAGAACCTCTTCTTCCCCTTGCCATCCAGCTCATCCACCACCTCGCGAATACCCTTCGCCACTTCATAGAGCGCCTGGTCGCGTCTCGACCATGCCTCTATGGGGCGACCATCCTTCGGCAGCGGCACGAGATTGCCGAAGGGACGCGTCTCGCTCCATCCCTCCGTTGGGCGTAAGAGAATGGGAATAACACGCGCTTTGCCTGCTTTATAGCGCGCCTCCGCCTGCTTCAATTCCTGAGAGAAGAACCTGGAAGACATAAAGTCAGAGCTAACGAGCAGGAGGATGATCTGTGCCTCGTTCAAGTGGCGCAGGCTCTCCGCTCCCTGGTCTTTGCCGCCGGTGACATTGCCGCTGTACCACCACTTGATGCGTCCCTGGTACTTCAAGACCACGAGCTGCTTCTCCAACCCTTCTCGATAGCTATCGTCGGCAGGCGCGTAGGAGAAGAAGACATTGAGCGCGTCCGGCGCCTCGACCGCATCGCCCTCGGCAAGCGGAATCGTCTCTGGAGGTACGACGACGGGCTCAGGCGGCACTTGCTGAACATTGGCGGGAGCGCCAGACGGAGCAGGCATCAGTTTTTGCGTCACATAGGTTTGTATGAAGGAGAGTACATACGTTGCCGAAAGCGAGGCCGCGTATTTGTGATAGGTATCGTCCTTCTCGTTATCGGCATAATCGCAGACGCCCTTGACGAGCAACGAACGAATAGTGGGAAAATCTTCAACTGCTTGATAGAACGCGGCTCCCTCCATATCGACCGCAACGGCTCCACGCACGGGAACGCGTATCTCATCGAACGGGTTGGCCGCCTGCACGGCGCTGCTTGACCCCATTGGCTTGATATGACATGTTGGACCATCTGGATCTTCGTATGGGAAAACTTCGTTACTGAAGCGCAATTCGAGTACCCTGGATGGGTCAATGAGCTCGCGTTTCGCAGAGAGCCAGGGATCGGGTTCGGCCTGGAGTTCGCGCATGATCTTTTTCCAGAGCGGGGCATGCGTTTTCAGTTCGATCGGGTCAATGAAGTCTATCCGTGGAGTTGTGCTATCCAGGAGTTGGTTAAGGAGCCAGTCACGCTGCTGGTGTTTTGAGATCGGGCGGGGCAGCAGCCGCTTCGCTGGAGTTTCCCATTGTTTGAAGAGGCGCGCGTATTGAAGCACGTCGCGCGCACAGGATGGCGTATACGTATCGTACCTGCGCTCGGGCCTGCCATCGGTCCCGATCACGATCTTGCCACTATCGACGTTGAACGCGCGCTCGGCCAGCACCAGGTCGCCGAGCCTGACTTCGCGCCGGTCGCCAGCGCAGAGGCCGATCATCCCTACGAAACGCGGATTGAATTCATGTAAGAGCGATTTGACGTGGAGCGCGGTCTCTATGGGGCCATAACGTGGCAGCCATGAGAGTTGAACTTTTAGCGGCTCCTTTTCGCAATTCTGTATCGTCGTATAGCGATATTCGCGCCTATCTATACTAAAGCCTGACGCGAAAGAGACATTGTGCTCTTGCTCTAACACGTGCATGAAGGCTTCTGCTTCTTCGGCCAGGGCACAGACAATGCAGACATCAAAGTAAGCCCCACTCATTGCTCTCATCCTTGTCCAATGTAATCAAACGGCCTGTTGCGTGAGATAGTGTCAGTGTTACCGTACTACTATATCACGTATGCCTATATATGTATCAACGGGTAAGAATGAACAGGCTTGACATGGAACACCCTTTCATCATATACTAAGAGCAGGAAAATGAGAATGATTATCATTATTAGGTTGCCCTAACATATGACAAAGACACTAACGAGTAATACCCAGGCCATACTGGAGATCGTGCGCGCAGCGGACAACCATCCAACGGCGCAGGAGATCTACGACGCGGTCAGGCGCACGCGACCACACATCGGGTTGGCGAGCGTCTATCGCATTCTGCGCGTACTGGTTGAGCAGGGAGAGATCAAGGAGATCGGTGTAGGCGAGGAGGGCCGTCGCTACGATGGACATCTCGCGCGGCACGACCACGCGGTCTGCACCGATTGTGGCGCCTTAATCGATCTGCCGACCGAAATTGTATTATCACAAGAACATCTACAGGTAGCGGCGCGCACGGCGGGCATCGAACTGGAGTCGCACGAGGTGCGTCTGTACGGGCGCTGCGCGAACTGCCAGGCCCGGCGCAGTCAGTCTTAGCCGGTCGCTAACTGTTGATGCTTTCACTATACAGGGAGATTATTCATGACATTGGATAAAAGCAAAAATGTACGTACACCCGAGAATACAGAGGCGCCGCACACAGCCAGGGAAGAGATTGCCAGCCTGGCGAGGGCGGTGATATCCCATGACGATAAAGCGCGCTCGTTCCTGTTGCGCGTGGTGCAGCCCGGTCTGGCGGGATTGATGGATGGCTCCGTCTCCACGTTGGCGCCCATCTTCGTCACGGCCTTTGCGACGCGTACCTCCTTCACAGCTTTCCTGGTGGGCGTCGCATCGGCGATGGGCGCGGGTATCAGCATGGCCTTCTCGGAGGCGCTCTCCGACGATGGCTCCATCACCGGCAGAGGAAGTCCTGTGATACGCGGCCTGATCACGGGAGCGATGACCTTTTTTGGCGGCGTCCTGCACACATTGCCTTTCCTGATCTCGAATATCAACGTCGCGCTGCTCGCGGCCTACATCGTCGTTGCGTTCGAGCTGGTGCTGATCGCGTCGATCCGTCATCGCTATTTCGGCACGAGCTGGTTACTCTCGACCGTGCAGGTGGTGGGTGGAGGTGCGCTGGTCTTCGCGGCTGCCTTCATCTTCGGACACGTCTGAGCAATGCTGAGCGTAGTTCTATAATAGCTATATGACCATTGAAGTTCCAGAAAGGCAGAAGAGGATGACAATGTTGAACCCGGCACCATTGGAGTTGCGCCCTCTCGGCAGAACCGGCCTGCAAGTGACGGGGCTCTGCGTCGGGACCGCGCCGCTCGGCGATATGCCCGACACCTTCGACTACTCGGTCGGAGAGGAGCAGGCGCGGGCGACGCTGCGCGCTGCCTTCGCGGGCCCCATCACCTTCGTCGATACCGCCGCCTCCTATGGGGATGGGGAGAGCGAGCGGCGCATTGGCGGCGTATTACGCGAAATCGGTGGACTGCCAGCGGGGTTTGTGCTGGCCTCTAAGGCCGATCGCGACCTGAAGACGGGCGATTTCAGCGGCGACCAGATGCGGCGCAGCGTCGAACGCAGCCTGCGCCTGCTCGGACTGGAGCAGCTCCAGCTCCTATACCTGCACGATCCAGAGCACACGACGTTCGAAAAGGCCATGGAGCCAGGAGGTCCCGTGGAGGTACTACAAAAATGTAAAGAGGAGGGTCTGCTCGCCCATCTCGGTGTCGCCGGTGGTCCCCTCGACCTGATGGCGCGCTTCGTCGAGACGGATCTCTTCGAAGTGGCAATCTCGCATAACCGCTATACCCTGCTCCACGCCCCTGCTGACAGTTTCTGGGATCTGTGCAGCAGGCATGGCGTCGCAGCCGTCAACGCCGCGCCTTATGGTAGTGGCATTCTGGCTAAGGGACCAGAGGCGTATCCTCGCTACGAATACGCGCCTGCGCCCAAGAAGGACATCGAAAAGGCGAAACGCATACAGGAGATCTGCAAGCAGTACAACGTTCCCATGGCGGCGGCGGCGCTCCAATTTTCGCTGCGCGATCGACGCATCGCCACGACGATTGTCGGTCTCACGCGGCCTGAGCGTATCAAGCAGACGGTCGAGCTGGCGCAGTATCCCATTGCCGAGGAGATATGGGCCGCGTTCGCTGATCTCAAGAATATACCGTGATTCGAGTTGTCATTGACTTGTGTATGTCTTATGATATAGCGTGGTATGTCTTTGATCCAAAGGAGATACCACCCATATTTTACGTATTGATAGATGAAAGAAGGATGAGCTAATGGATGCAAGAAATCAGGGCGAACAATTAATGAAGTCATGGGCTGAGACTCAGCAGACGCTGCTGACGAACTGGCTCAACGCCGTGCAGGGCGTCGGAACAAGTCCGGGAACCGCACTGTGGGGGCAGTTGATATCGGCCTGGCAATCATCAGTACAACAAACGCTGGAAGCGCAAAGGAAGTGGATACACACCTGGACGGGGAGTATCGAGAGCCTGGCGGGCAAGACAACAAGCTCAGGCGAGCTGAGCGAGCAGGTGCGCCAGGGACAGGAGCTGCTGCTGCGCTGGACTGAGGCCCAGCAGCAGTTCTGGCAGCTCTGGTTCGACGCCGCGAAGAATCTGACCAGTGTGCAGCAGTCATCTGAGGCGGGCGCGCAGACCGTCCAGAACCTGATGCAGGCGTGGCAGGAGAACATCCGTAAATTGATGGAGCTGCAGGCCGACTGGGTCCGGCGCTGGACTCTGCCGAGATAAGGGGATAATTCTCCTGGTTAAAAATGGGTGGAGGGTCAGGCGGCACGCGTGCCGCCTGACCCTCCACCCATTTTTAACCAGGAGATAGGTTATTCTCTGCGTATCCAGCGAGAGCGTGCGCGTACCAGTACGGTCGCCTCGCGTCTGATCTGCTGAAATCTTCCGAACTCGCCCCCTGCTGCTGGAAAAGGATCGAGCCAGCTCCGTATCTCCAGTTGCTCACCGAAGCGAGCGCTTTCCACGTACTCGATATCGTAGTCGAGCGCATTGATCGTCGCCACATCCGGCAGTATTCCGGCCTTGCTATACGCTTCCCACGCGGCATTATCCAGCGCCTCGACGTAGGCGGCGTTATTCATATGCTTCATGCTATCGGTATCTGAGAAGCGCACCGTATGGGTAACGGTGTGAGGTAAATCATGAGGAACGGGCTGCCAGGGCGCTTCTGGCAGTTGCGGCAGTGGTCCGTCGGGCAGCCAGATCTGGGCCGTCCGTTCGGGGAGTCGCGTGGGCCGTCCACGCATATCGAGGTAGACCCAGAGCGTGCGGGCGGTAACGACGGGCTCTTCGTGCTCGCGTCCCACAATGCGCGCCTCGTAGCCGCGTTGCGCCGTGATGCGGGTAAAGCCGATCCCAAAGGTCGTGAGTTCGAGCTGTGTGTATAGCGGGACCGGGGATGCAAAGGAGATAATCGTTCTCCTGGCGACCCAGTAGCCATCGCCGGAGAGTTGGGCATCCTCCGCATCCAGAGCGGCGATGTCTTGCATATAGCGTAAGAACGCGGCAGGCGTAAGGAGTCCGTAGCAGTCGCCCTCATCGTAACGGACGGTATATGAATGACGAAATTGTCGTTGCACGTGCTTTCCTCTTGAAGAAGACCACAGGGTCAACGGAGAGACGATCCTTGCATGCAGAGGTCTGCTGCTCGCTCTACCATCATGATCTTCATCTTTTTACCAGTTGGTTTTTTTGGGGACCTAAATAAGTAATAAATCGCTAATGCACCTTATGTTCTGTTTCTACGGAATGAGTGAGGGAGATTTTTCTCCTTTGAAATCTTCCCGATGAGTATTGAATGACGTTTCTTAAGGTGTTCGAATGTAGAAACCACCTCTTTGTCAAATTCGCGGGGATAATCTATTTTCGAGTGCCATGAATAAGGAATACCCTGCTTTTGCCACCTTTCATGGTTGATTTTCCAAGAATGGTGATGGTTCAAGAACTCAAGATAGCTTTTGGGCATTCTCTCACCTTCGATCAGGTGGGTCTTGCTTGAGAGAAGATCCACGATTTTTTGATGGCGTGGAAAGAAATCATTTTCAACCCAGAATAACCAGATCTTGAGGGCGTCTTCCTCAATATAATCGTCTAGAAAGACATAGTTTCTTCCAAGGGCTTCCATCAAATCTCGGGATGCTTGTTCACCTTCCAAAGTGAGAAAAGCCAGTGGCCCATATAGTTCCTCAAGTTGCTGCTTGGTAAAATCTACCTGAGCAATCAATCGCTGGCGGCGTCTTTCCGTAGAAGTTGAGAGAATATGTGTAACCAACCAACCAATGGCGGTAACTACGGCTCCAAGTATGGCGACTGTCAAAGCTGTATCCATACTTCTCCTCTCAATTATTGTAGGAATGCGAGGTATCTACCTCTTCAGAATGCCAAAAAAGCCTCAGTGGGCCAACTCGTTGTTATTCTGACACTTTGTAGAATAGATGAGGCTAACAGGCTATACAGCAAAAGATCGACTTGATGTGTCAACTGCACAATTCCTCCCAAGTATACTTGCTACCTCAGATCATTGTAAAGAAATTAACCTCACTGAATTTGACAGTAACATCCTCTGGATGCGCTTGACGCCACAAAACGGCGTGTGCTATGTTCAGAACACATATCAAATAATTGTTTGCAAAGGAAAAGTGATATATGCAGCAGAACAATACAGAGGCCGGGACAGCGCAGGAGCGCCAGGCACGCGAGCGGATCGGCCTGGCGGTGTTCGGGCCCGATGCCGCGACGGTCGTCTCAACGATCGTTGCAGCGGAGGAGGCAGGAGTGCGGCAGATCTGGATGACCCAGAGCGGGCTGGCTGCTGACACCTTAACCATCTTTGCCGCGGCGGCTGTTCGTACCAGCAGTATACGCCTGGGAACGGCGGTCGTCCCGACCTATCCGCGCCATCCACTGATCATGGCACAGCAGGCGACCGCAATCAGCGACCTTGCGCCGGGACGCCTGCGTCTGGGCATCGGACCGAGCCACCGTCCGACCATCGAGGGGGTCTACGGCATCCCCATGACGGCCCCGCTGGAGCACCTGCGTGAATACGTGGGCGTGCTGCGGGCGGCCCTCTGGGAGGGCGAGGTCAACTACAAGGGCCGCTTTTTTACCGTCAAGGCCCAGATGCCGCGTACACCGCAGACGCCCATCCTGATCTCAGCCCTGCGCGAGGGTGCATTCCACCTGGCGGGCGAGATCTCAGACGGTGCCCTCTCCTGGATCTGCCCCGTTCCATACCTGCTTGAGAAGGCCCTGCCGGCCCTGCGCGCGGGAGCGGAGAAGAGCGGGCGCGCCGCGCCTCCCCTGGTAGCGCATATCTCGGTCGCGCTCAGTCAGGATCGTCCGGCTGTCCTCGCCGCCGCGCGCCGACGGTTGGGATACTATGGTCGACTGCCCTTCTATGCGGGCATGTTCGCGGATGCAGGCTTCCCCATCGCCGCGGATGGCACGATAACCGACGCGCTCGTTGACAGCCTGGTCGTCTCCGGAGATGAAGCGACCGTCAAGCAGCGCCTGACGGAACTGCTGGCGACGGGCCTGGATGAACTGCTCGTGATGGGCGTCGCGGTCGCAGACGCAGCAGGCGAGCAGGAGCGGCTCACCCGCCTGATCGGGCAGTTCTAAATCTTCCAGATCACTGCATCAGGCCGTAGTATTGAGGCGTGTCGAGCGGCATGATGTGGCGCTGCAACTTCAGCGTAAGGATGCGCGTCGCAGCCTCGTCAACGCGCGCTTTGGAGAGCGTCCCATTGGCCAGCGCGGTCTTCAGGCCGTCGAGCATGGCCTGCATCTGGTAAGGTCCGTTCGCGCCCAGAATCATGTCATCGCCGGCGTTGAGGGCCAGCACGGCGGCCTGTGGCAGGCTCCAATGATCGGAGATCCCTTTCATGTAGAGCGCGTCGGTGATGACAACGCCGTCGTAGCCCAGTTGCTTGCGCAGGATATCCGTCATGAAGATGTGCGAAAGCTCAGCGGGCCACTTCGGATCGATGGCCGGCATCAAAATATCGGTCGGCATGATCATCCCTGGTTGTTCGAGCGCCTGCTTTGACTGGATAAATGCCTTGAAGGGAGCCAGCTCGGTCGCGTAGATCTGATCCTTCGTACGATTGACTACGGGTAGGTCGAAATGGGCATCGGTCTTAGCCGCGCCCAGGCCGGGGAAGTGCTTGATGCAGGCGATAATACCGTCGCTCTGCACCGCGTGCATGTAGGCGCCTCCGTAGGTGATCACCGACGCGGGCGTGTAACCCCACGTGCGCAGGTACTGGTCTGGTCCATCCACCAGTTGCACGTCCACATCGGGAGCCAGGTCTTCGTTGATACCGAGTTCCAGCAGGTCGTGGGCGATGCTATGTCCCAACTGCGCCGCCTTCTGTGGATTGCCCGTCTGGTAGGTCTGGAGCGCGCCGGGACGATCGCCAAAGATACGCTGGATGCGCTCGACGTAGCCGCCCTCCTCGTCTGAGGAGATCAGCAGGGGGATCTGGGCGTGCTTTTGCATCTCGCTGATATCGTGTTTCGTCTGCTGGAGCGTATTCATCTGGAAAGCATACATGACTACACCGCCCGCGTGCAGTTTGCTGATCATCGTATCCAGATCGGTGGAATAGTATGTATCGTAGTACTCCGCCATGAAGAGCTGGCCCAGTTCTTCGTCCAGCGTCATATGCGAGACATACTCCTGCGCTATCTTCTTGTATGAAATACGGCTGCTGAGGTTGTGCAGCGCGTCCACCTGGTTGGTCGAGAGCGGGGGTGTGATGAATGGACCTGTGGGACCGGTAACGACAGGAGGCGCGGACACTTTTTTAATCTGGACCGTCGCCTGCGACCTGGCATCTCCGCGCAAGGCCACGAAGAGCGTCAGAAGTGACAGTAGCGCCAGAAATGTGTTGGATAAGCGATACCGTCTTGGATATGCTCTTGTAGGGATAGGAGGAGATAAAGTAATTTCAGGCCGTCGTACAGGTGATGGGGGAAGCTCACTATTGACTGGCATAACAACTCCTGCTCATGAGATAAAAAATAAGAATGCATAAGAGAGGCAGGTGGCTGTGGACGCGCGCCCTGAAAGGGGGATAAGTCACACTGCGACTGCTCTATTAGTGTAACGCATGAGCAGGGTAAGTTGTTGCTGGTATACGCATTTTCGTTTTGGCCGCGCCGGTTCACCCCTCAACTTTTGCGCGGTAGCCGTTCAGATCGTACGTCAGTTCTCCCGCCTGCAGCCTGCCCTTAAGGGTTGCCTCCTTTGCGTCACGTTGTTGTGCCGTCGCAAGAACCTGTGTGGCCTGAGAAGGGGGAACGACGACCGCGCCATCGGCGTCGAGGACAATGATGTCGCCGGACGAGATCGTCACGCCGCCGACCAGGACTGGCTCATTGAGTGTCCCCACAGTATTTTTCGTCGTGCCGCGCGCACGAATCCAGCGCGCCCAGATGGGGAGACCGAGCACACGCAACTCGTCCACGTCACGCACGGCGGCATCGACGAGCAGCGCGGCAACCTTGTGTGCGTGGGCCTGGATCGCCAGGAGCTCGCCTACCAGCGAGATCGGCGCGGGCTGTGGCAGCGTCAGCACCAGGACGTCGCCCGGCTGCGCGTGTGCAATCGCTGCGTGCACCATCAGGTTGTCGCTCACGCCGCAGCGCACCGTCAGGGCGGGCCCGGCCACCTTGCTCCCCGGCACAATCTGCAGCAGCGTCTCGTCGACCAGCCCCCGCTGACCCGCCGCCTCGTACACCGTCGCCACGCCGTAGCGGGCGAATTGCGCGAAATCAAAATTACCCATCGTGCTTATCCTCTATCAAATGGCAGTACTATGCGCGTTCAGCTTAGAAATACGTCAAAATGGAATACACTACCATTGTAGCAAACGGTTTCTGATTGTCGCAAGGCCGGCCGATGCGAGCGCCGCAGGCGCGAGGAGTGGCGAATCACAATGAAATCACGAAAAGCCGATTTCTCTAGCCAAAGGGGCGCGAAAAAGGGTATTATAATAGTAGCAAGCATCTCTTTTTAGTGGCAGAGCAGTCAGTAGTTTGTATGATGCAGAAGAGGCCCGGCTCTATAAGCTGCAAAGAACGCTCCACCGTTTTCTTTGGGAGGTGCAATGGGGGGAGAGGATGATGTACTCCTTTCGATGCAACCGAAAATCGTAAATTCGTATAGTTTCAGTACCTTCAAGCGGGTCGTGAAAGAACATAGTCTCCCGTCGTCCCCTCGAAAGGAGAGTATAAATGCGAAACGCCAGGAGGTCAAGTGAAAATGCAATAAGGTAATGCCAATCCTGAGGGAAAGGAATTCGTAATGAAACAGCAACCGGACACTCCCAATCCACTCGATCCATTTGGAACCTTGCGTACCATGCGCGATGCGAGTCTGGAAACATGGTCCAAAATAATGGTCGACGTGGTCAATTCTGATGCCTACGCCCAGGCAACTGCGCGCTGGCTGGATACATATCTTACCGCCTCAAAGCCTTTCCGAGAGGCGATTGAAGCGACCACCACACGAGTGTTGACGGAGTTCAATATGCCGACCCGTACCGATATCGTGAGACTTGCAGAACGCCTGACAAATATCGAGATGCGTCTGGATGACCTCGATGCTCGCTTCGACGAAGGTCAGTTCGCCCCGAAAAGTCGTTCGAAATCGGCGAAGAGCGAGGAGGTACGTTAATGGCTCAACCACAACTTCCCACCACACCAGTGGGACTGATCAATGAACTGCAAAAAATCGAAGAGAATATGCGCACGCTGACGCGCGTAAGTACGACGCGAGCAGCGATCGGCCAGACGCCCAGACAGCAGATCTGGGCGCTCAATAAAACAAAATTATATCGCTACATTCCGGTTGTACCGCCGGAGAAGCGGCATCGCATACCGCTGCTACTTGTATTCGCGCTGATGAACAAACCATATATTCTCGATCTACGGCCCGGTAACAGCTTTGTAGAGTTTATGGTGAACCAGGGCTATGATGTCTATCTACTGGACTGGGGCGCACCAGGGCCAGAAGACAAAGATATGAAGATCGACGACTATGTGCTGGACTATCTACCCCGCGCCGTCCGCAAGGTCAAGGCGGTCTCCGGCAGCGAAGAATTCAGCATGCTTGGCTGGTGTATTGGGGCGATATTGACTACCATCTATTCCGCGTTGCGGCCCGATAGTGGTCTCAAGAACCTGATTCTGCTGACTGCGCCGCTGGACTTCACGGACAAGAAGGCGGGCGGTTTTATACGCTGGGTCAGTGATCAGGACTTCGATCCAGAGAAGCTCATCGACGCCTTTGGCAATATGCCGGGTGAGTTGATCGACTATGGGGCGAAGGCGCTCAAGCCGGTGGAGAACTACATCGGGTCCTATCTGACGCTGTGGGACAACCTGGACAATCCGCGCATTGTCGAGTCGTGGCACGCCATGAACACCTGGGTAACGGACATCATCCCCATGGCCGGGGCCAGCTATCGCCAGTTGATCAAGGAGCTGTACAAAGAGAACAGGCTGATTACCGGCAACCTGGTTATTCGTGGTGAGCGCGTCGATCTCAGCCATATCCGCGCCAACCTGCTCAATGTGATCGCGCTCGCCGACCACATCTCGCCTCCGAACCAGTCGGAGTCCATCATGGAGAAGGTCAGCAGCAAGGATCAGCTCTTGCTCAAGATAAACGGCGGCCATATCGGCATGATGGCGGGCAGTACGGCTGCGAAGCGTACCTGGCCGCAGATCAATGAGTGGCTCGCCGCCCGTTCGGAGTAGCTGCCACCCCGTTTCATCCGTGAGTGAGGCGTAAGGGTAGGCCCCAGGAAAGGCAGGAGGGAGGAGCGCGCCGTGAAGCGCCAGTCCTCCTGCTTTAGCAAGAGATCACTCCTTGTAGGCAACAACGCGCAGGCGTCTATAATCGGCGACCCAGGTGCCATCCTTGAAGAGCGTATCCCGCAACTGCTCCTCCATACTTGCTAAAAGTCGCCGCTTCGCCTCATCGGGCACGCTATTCAACGTAGAGGCGTAGAACATCTGCACCCAGTTCCGCAGTCCCCGCTCGCCATCCTCCAGCACCGTCGGCCTATCGAACAGCGCCGCGCTCTGTACCTGCAGGCCGTATTGTTCCAGTAGCGACGTATACTGACCTATCGATGGGAAGTACCAGTGGAAGAGCTCCACGTGCGATGCCAGCGTTTGTAGAGATTGTTGAAACGCCTGTCGGATCTGCGCGATATTGCCCTTGCCGCCCATCTCCAGGATAAGGCGCCCGCCCGGCTTCAGGGAGGCCGCCATACACTGTACGACCTGCTCCGCCTGCGGTATCCAGTGCAGCGCCGCGTTCGAAAAGATCGCGTCGAAGGTCACCGGAGATATATACGTCCTGGCGTCCGCCACGAGAAACTCAATGCCCGGATAGGTCTGCCGTGCCGATGCGATCATGCTCGCCGAGCTATCGGTGCCGATTACACGCGCGCCCGAATCCGCAATCGTCTTTGTCAGGTGTCCTGTGCCGCAGCCCAGATCGAGGATCACCTCGCCCGGCTGGGGATCGAGCAGCGCTAAAAGGCTCTTGCCGTATTCAAAAACGAAGTTGTGTTTCTGATCGTAGAGCGTTGAGTTCCAATCTGTTTTTGCCATAGGTTGCTCCTGGAAGAGATTGGGCAGAGGTTCTGCTATCTCATCCTCTAGTTAGATAAACTGTTCTCTGTAGCTTCAGGGAACGCAATGTTTTCGTAGACGGCTGCAACAGGAAAACTGATACCGAGGCTTTGGAGCTTGACAAGATCGCCGGGTCCCAATGGAGAGAGGCGCCAGAAGGTCTCTTGCTCACGCCGGTAGACCTCAATGGCTTGCTGTTGCGTATCTACGAGAACGTATTCCTCGATTGTCAGGCAGGCACGGTAGTAGCTAAACTTCTTGCCACGATCGTACGCTTCTGTGCTCGGTGAAAGCACCTCCACAATGAGTCGAGGATAACGTAGTGCCTCCACTGAACCTTGATCGTGTGAGTCGCAGCTCACAGAGACATCGGGATACACATAGCGCTCTTCAGAGAGACGTACTTTCATATCAGATGTGTAGACGCGACAGGGACTACCACGGAGCGCAAAGCTCAACTCCCTGATGATATTGGCGCTGATAATGGAGTGATCCGCTGTACCTCCTGCCAACATAGAGACCTGACCATCGATATATTCATAGCGTACTTCTGGATTTGCGCGCTCGAACGTTAAATAATCTTCAACGCTCATGCGCGAGCGATGCGGCTGAGCAACCATCTCTCTACGCTCCTTCCTGGCGACCCGTTTGTGCTCTGCTTACAGTTGAGTTCGTGAATCGATAAAAAATCCCTGAACCGGTATAGGAAGATATTCTGTGACTTTTCCCTTATAGGAGATTGTAGAGACAGACCATCGAATTGTCAAATGAAACACATCGAGGGGTGCGGTTTCATTTGTTTGCAGCTTGAACCATAGGGACGGCCCCTACGCAATCTCCCACGCCCGGTAGCCTGCGTCGGTATCCTCGATCAGCGCGTCGGCGGGGAGACGCGCAATGCGCGCAACGCTCCACAGATCACCGACTGCGCCCGAGAAATTGCTCAGGTTGGCGAAGAGCGTGTATGAGGCGAGGACCGGTGAGAAGAGCGTCAGTACGAGCGCGACGAGTGTAATAACGACCAGGGGGGCCAGACCGACCGCGAGATACTGGTTGCGGCGGAAGACCTGCTGCCGGGCGCCACAGTAGAGCGCCAACGGTAGCTTCGCGCCGAAGAACGGTCTACCGCCCCATAGGAGAAACGTCAGCCCGTGCAGAAGCTCGTGCAGCGGCAGGATGACGATGGCGCCTATGATATTGATAAGAAGCCATAGGAGCACGCCGCCGAACGTCAGGTGCAGATTCAGCGTGTGCCTCTGCCAGTAGTAGGAGGCGAGGTTCAGCGCGATAAAGAAGACGCCGCTGCCCAGCAGCAGAAACAGCCCGAAGCGAGCAAGTGGGCGCAATGCTTCTGGTTCGAGCAATTCTAGTTCGTCGAGCTTGCGTAAGCGGCCCGCGTCTATCGCGAGTTGCTCCTCGTGTCGGCGACGAGGGTGAAAGCGATCGTTAAGTCGTAGTTTTATATATGCCATTGCTTAGATTTTATCATATTAAAATAATCTCTAGTCCATCGATCGGCGCGGCAGTTTCAGGAGTAGCTCCTCGAACTGTTGCCAGACGAGCTGTTCGGCCTGAGCGCTTGCCAGGCGATGGTCGGTATTGGAGGATTCCTGCATGAGTTTGAGCACGCGCTGGCGGAAGCTGGCGATGTGGACCTGCTGGACTTCGAGCGGGGGCATGATGTGCAGATCGATGACCTCCGGGTTATAGAAGTGCTCGGTGTCGAAGGCCAGGGCGATCAGTCGGGTATAGCCGCGCACCAGTTCGATGTAGTACTCGGAAGCGAAATAGTCGGGCTGTGTACTGGCGAAGAGGAGGCAGCCGGCTACGCGGCAGGCGCGCATCAGCGGACAGGCAATAGCGCTGACTTCATGTTCGCTCTGATAGGCGGGCAGAAAGGTTTTGTTCGACCTGAGATCACCGACCTGCTCAAGGCGGCAAGACGCGGTAACGTAGCCCGCAAGCGACTCTGCGCCGAGCAGCAGCGATTTTTCCTCCATGCCGCTGTTCCACGGACCCGTTCCCAGACCGACGCTTTCGCGCAGACTACGGATCTTGCCATCGGAGGTGGGAGGCATGCAACGCACAACGGTGATCGTCATGCCAACGCGTTCCGGGTCGAGCTGTTTGAGCGCTTCGGTGAGCACGAGGCGGGTGATCGACCAGAAGCGCAGCCGATCCGGCGAGTTGGCGTAGGTCTCGAGCACATCCATAATGAACTTATAAGGGATCTCTGAAATAGTCTGATCTAGCTCGAACTTTGAAGTGATCGTGGTGTGCTCTAGCAACGAGCGCAATGGGGTGCGATATTGCTGCGGAACGGCTCGCAGCAACTGGCGCAGGTTGTGTGAACGTGGTGATGTGTCGCCGCTGACCCAGCGTGTGAGCGTAACGGAATGTACTCCAATCTCGTTTGCAATACGTTCTCGCTCGACAGGGTCGCTGATAATGTTACCCAGTAGTTCACGCCAGTCCACTGTTTCTCTCTGTTTCACTACAACTTTACCCAACACACAATGTTTCCTTTCACTTTAGGATAACAAAGAAATATACTGCTGTCAATCGTACCGCGCATGCCCGCCAGCATTATTCTAGCATCATCTATTTTGCTTTTCGGTGAAAACCGAAATGATACACTTACTATCTTAAATCATGATAGATCAGTAGTCAACAGCACTATCACGTTTTTTGAGGTGAAAAATGGTTGTACTTTCATACGATGAAGGCATATTTTTCAAGCAAGTAGTGATTGTGGACGCCCGTCTCACCTGTGTTTACTGTTATACCCTACGTTAAGGGGCTTGTAGAGAACAAGAAATGTAGTACAATGAAATTCCGTCTTCTTTGAAATGGAATCGACAAGGATATGTTATGATCGATATTTGTATGCTGGGGACCTGTGGCATGATGCCGTTGCCGGAGCGCTGGCTCTCTTCTGCCCTGTTACGCTGTGAGGCAACACTGACGCTGTTTGATTGTGGAGAGGGAACGCAGATTCCCTGGAAGTCGCTGGGCTGGGGTTTTCGCCAGTTGGGGGCTATTTGTCTGACGCATATGCACGCTGATCACGTCGTAGGTCTGCCGGGGGTGTTGTTTATGGTGGCGCACGCCGGGCGCACGGAGCCACTTGATATCTATGGTCCGCGCGGCACGACATATGTGGTCGAGGGATTGCGTCGTGTGGCTGCGGATCTGCCCTTTCCAATCCATATTCACGAGTTAAAGGGCGGCGAACATTTCGCGCTGCCGGGAGGGTTGCAGGGTTCCTGCGCCCCGGCGGCGCATGGCGTTCCCTGCCTGGCGTACCGCGCCGAGTTGGAGCGTAGGCCAGCGTTCCAGGTGGAGAAGGCGAAGGCGTTGGGGCTGCCCGTTCAGCTCTGGTCGCGCCTGCAACGCGGCGAGACGGTGGAGTACGATGGTCAGAGTGTGCTGCCTGAGCAGGTATTGGGTGCGCCCAGGCGTGGTATCTCCCTGGCGTTCATCACCGATACACGGCCCACCGCGGCACTCGGTGCGTTTGCTCACGACGTGGATCTGCTGATCTGCGAGAGTATGTACGACAATCCTGCCGATCTGCCGTTAGCGCAGGCCAACGCGCACATGATCGCCGAAGAGGCGGCGGGCATTGCAAAAGCCGCGGGTGCCCATCGTTTGCTGCTGACCCACTTCAGTCCTAAGATCAACGATCCAGCGCAGGCTGAGAGGGCGGCGCGGCGAGTCTTTCCCGAGGCGCGTGCCGCCCGCGATGGTACCGTAGTGACCCTGGACTTCCCCGACGACTAGCTCGCTTCGGATAGCGGGTTCGGCGCATCCGGCATGCTCTGCTCCTCGACGAGGCGTTCCTGAAGTTGTGTTGGTGGTTGCAGCTTCCTCAAGTACAGATCGAAGAAATCAACAACTTTCTGGGTGTAAGCTACGCGGTCGGCAAAGTAGGCACCACAATGATTGACGTCGGGTAGCAGCCATAGCTCTTTGGGATCACCGGCTGCTGCATACAGGCGAGGAGCGTCCTCCGGGTTGACGATGGTGTCTTGCATTCCATGAATAAGTAATACCGGTCGTGGTGCGATGCGGTTGATGTCGCGCAGCGGTTCGACCTGGTTGAAGCGGTAGCCGGCACGCAGCCATAGCAGCAAGTCCGTTACCCAGTCGAAGAGGGCGAATGGCAGGTGCAGCGTGCGGCGTACAGCGTACTCTACCGCGCTCTTGTGGGTCGCAAAGGCGCTGTCGGTCACCAGGGCCTCGATCTCGGCTGTTCTGGCGGTTGCCATGATGGCGACGGAGCCGCCCATCGAGTAGCCGAGGGCACCCAGGCGCGTCTGCGGGGCGCGCTCCTTCGCGCAGGCTACCGCGCCTAGAAAATCGTTGATCTCGCGATATCCGAGCGTTACCGGTGTGCCGACGATGCTACCATGCCCATAGTACTCGAAGACCAGGACATTGTGGCCGGCCTTCCAGAGGTGGGCGCACATACCCAGGACGTCGGAGCGTTTCCCGCGGTAGCCCGGACAGATGATGATGGTCGAGGTCGCCTGGACCTGTGGAACGTACCAGCCACTGACCTGATGATTGCCATAGAGCGGAGGGAATGTCACCTCTTCGCCGGGGAGATGGAACTCATAAGGACTGAAAGTGTAGAGATCAAACATGTTAGTAGAGCGCTTGGGTCGCGTCAACGTTTCTACAATGTAAAGACCTACTGCGAATAGCACTCCCAACACTCCCACGCTTCCACCCAGTCCACCAAACAAGATTGTTTTCAATGAGGGGCGAGAAACATGCATGCCTGGTAAATGGAACATAAAACCGCCAACCTTTCTAGCACTTGATTGGCTTGCATTGTGCCTACTACTAATACTACAACGCTGGAAATGGAAGATTTATGCACCCCAACAATTCCGCTCTCCTGGCGCGAGCGGTCCGCGCTCCCATATGCGGGGCATCAACTACTCCCACACTGCTACTTTGTAGAAAGAGACAAAG
>DAOTTD010000045.1:0-37240 GCA_034438015.1 Ktedonobacteraceae bacterium
CTTCCTTCAACGAAGTCAGGAAAGACGGGAATCAGCATCGCTGCACTTCCGGCGGCGACTCCGCAAGTGCTCGTGGATTGTTTCATAGCAAAGCTCTTTGGTTCAAAAAGTGTCTACATAACATCGAGAAAAATCCTCTGAGAACAACGATAACAACGTGCCCTCTCAGAGAAATTTGGCGGCGTCAGTATCATGTTCTTTAGAGGCGAAAACCTCTGGGAAGAAACGAAAGGGCCGTGAAGAGTGGAGATAGTCACGTGGATGAGGTAAGCAAGGCTCCCAAGATGGTAGCTGCTGATGTGCCGGAGCGAGGACGGATCTATTACCTGGTCGATGACCAGTACGATTTCATTCCTGAAGCCAAAGAGTTTTTTGATTGGAATGCGGCGACAAATCGTGCTTCAGCCACGCTGAAGGCATACTGTTCTCGTCCGTTATGGTATTACCGCTTTCTCTGGCAGCGTGATTTGCGCATCCTCGACGCAACGCCGGCGGACCTGACTGAATTTGTGATTTGGCTTTGTAATCCATATCGCGAGAGTGCCGCTCTTTCCCCTATCCACCAAACCAGTCCCTTGACCGCATCGAGCGTCAACCTCATCCTCCAGGCTGTCGGAGCTTTTTACCGCTTCCTCGTGCGTCGTGGCAAGATCTCAGAATCGCCAGTCCGCTTCGTGGATGTCCCCAGAGGGAAATGGCTGACTGAGCGGGATCTCCTGGCGCACACCCGCCGAGGTCAGGCTGTCATCCAACGCATGGAATTGAAGCTCAAAGAACCTGGACGGCTTCCTCCCACCGTCTCAGAGCAAGATTTCCAGACATTCATTGACGGCATTCACACGGGGCAAGACCCCAATGATGACCCTCCTGGTTTCCGGGATCGCCTGTTGTGTCTCATGCTCAAAGAGGGCGGATTCCGGATCGGCGAGATTCTCGGCCTGAGAGTGGAGGATCTTGAATTTGGAAAACAGGGCGTCCACGTTCGCTTTCGCCCAGACAATGAGAACGGGGCGCGAGCCAAAGCGGGATATGGCCGTGATCGTTTTGTCCATTTACCCAGCGACATTCTTGGGTTGCTCGATATCTACCTGACAGAGATCTGGATCGAAGCGACTCCAGCGACCTCCCATCTGTGGATCGTACTCAACAAGCGCGCAAAGAGCCGAGAAGGTGGATCAACTTACGGGGCGGCGCTCACAGTAGCCGCTGTCGAGAAAATGTTTCAGTACTACTCCGAGAGATCGGGAATCAAGTTACATCCTCACGTTTTGAGGCACACACACGCAACTGCCTTGGTTCGCTCCTACTTACGAGAGGGCGAAGCCGTCGACTGGAAATTTATCCAGGAGCGACTCGGCCATGCCAGCGTCGTGACGACGATGCAAACATACACCCATTTGACCAATGAAGATCGCAAGTGGGCCTACGACCGCTATCAGGAAAGGAGATCAGAACGTGCAGCACAACGCACATGAAGACAGCCGTGAAAATCGTATCGCTTCTCTCTCCGCCATGAAGCTCATCACAGAAGGGTCGTGGACCCCAACGCAACAACGCTTGCTCGAAGTACTTCAGCACAAGGAATATCGGTTTGCATCCATTGCTCAGATCTGCCAAACCGCTGGATATTCTGGGAATATGGCCTGGTATCAGGCCATGAAAGATCCACGTTTTGCTGAGGTCGTTCAAGCTCTCGGAGTTCTCTCCTGGAGCCGCCCACAGCGTCGACTCCTTGAAGTACTCCAAGACCCGGAGAACCGAAACAAGTCGGGCTTGCAGATTTGTCGATTAGCGGGCTACAAAGACCATGTAGCATGGAACAGAGCAGTCAAAGATGAGCGCTTTGTGGCTGAACTGGAAGCATTAGGAGTCGCCCGGCGGCGGCGGTCGGTTCGAGCCTCTCACCTGGAAGTAACATCTACAACAAATATTGAAGAAGAACTGAAGAAAGATGTGTGGGATGTCCGTCGGCTCAAGCACGATTACCCGAAGCATGTGCCTCCGAGTACCTATGTCGTTGACTTTACCTGGATTGTCAATCCCCTCTTACGGGAGCAAGTGAAACGCTACTACCGACACCAACTGCCGCGATGGAATGGTTCAACCTTTCAAGGATTCATGCACAAACTGATGCCAGTCTTGACAGAACTGCCGCCAGAAGTCCATATGGGAACCATCACCAGAAATCACATCGAGGCCCTTCTTCCGGCCATGGGCCTGCTCAGTGAATATCAAGCCAACAGAAGTTTGGAAGCGATGAGAACGGTGACCAATTACATGACCACATCTCCATCCTGGACGGGCCCTCGCCCGCCACGCTTTCTGATCTGGAAAGAGGATATTCCGAAGAGGCCCCAAACGCTTCCCCGCCCCATCCCTCCATCCGTTCTTGATCAGCTCGATGCCTTTCTAGAAACGGCAAAGAAAGCTCTGCAAGAACACCAGGAACCCTTCCTTCTTGCTCCCATCTACTGGGATGCCCTGCTCATCTTACGACACACTGGCATGCGTTTTGAAGATTTGGCCCATCTCAAAGCACCAGATGAACATGGGCGAAATGGATGCCTCGATCAAGACTCAGATGGATACTGGTGGCTTCGCATTGAACATACTAACACGAAAATGGGGAAAGATCATCGTATCCCGACACGCACAAGCGATGGAGTCATTGATGCCATCCGTCGCCAACATGAGCGGAGCGAACACATCCCCAATCATTTTGGGGGGGGCTATCTCTTTCGCACAGAGCACGGCCTTTTATCTTACCTCACCTTTGCAATGGCATTGAAGAGGCTGGCACCTTCCCTCCACTATGAAGGTCATCCCTACGTCATCGCGCCTCATCAATTTCGGCACACGCTCGCCACAGATATGATTGAGCAAGGAGTGGACATTTACACAGTCAAAGAGTTTCTTGGGCATAGCAGCCTTGCCATGACTGAGCGATATGTCAAAGTGTATCTGAGCAGCCTCAAAGCTAAGTACGATGCGTACCGTGTGAAAAAGCAACAAACGTATGCGACAGAGATGATGACGAGTCAAATTCAGATAACCCAGCCAGAGAGCGGCACAGACGGAGGATGGGTCGAAAACAAAGTAGGGAAGTTGTATATTTCCCCGCTACCCGATGGCATTGGCAATTGTGTTCATCTGCCCATGCACGATGGATGTCCTGACTCGCCTCATTGCCCGACCTGCCCCAAGCTCCGCGCCAACAAGCGGCACCTGCCTGTCTGGGAGAACAAAGCTCAAAACCTGCTCATCACAGTGGAAGCGCTGCGAGCCAATCCTGCCTATGCACGAGCACGGCAAAAACATGAGCAGGAACTACGGCACGCGGAAAAAGTCATCAAAACGATCAAAGAGGAGGGCTTCTGGGATGGACGCATCCACAACAGCAAAACGAACACGAACTGAGCAGTGCAAGATCAATGCGAAAGCCAGGTCTGAGCAAAAACGCCAGGCCGCCTTTGATGCGCTTCTGCACCTTCAGCTCGAACGGCGCGCCATCACCAAAGCAGCAGTCGCCCGGCGAGCCGGAGTCTCGGTGGTCTTTCTGCGCACCCACCCAGATCTGGTCCAGGCCATTGAGGATGCTGAGCACAACCTGCTCACTTCACCCCCGCCAGTGGCAAGAGCGGACAAGGCCAAGGACCAGGTCATCGCAGCCCTACGGCGTCGGCTCGATGAGATGAAACAGACGATTGCCGCTAAGGATGCCGAACTGCGCGAAAAGCAGCGTGAGCTTGATCGACTCTATGGAAAATTGGCGGCAGCAAGTCCTCTGACCGATCCCGAATTGCAACGTGCATTGACCGAAGCGCTAGAGCGTTTGGCGCGCATCTGAGACACAGGAGTGTGAGATCAACCAGGGTGGGGCAAGGTAGGGGCTGACAACGATTCCCGCGAAAAAGGGCCATTTGTCCCGTTTCTGACCGTTCTGCTCTCGGCTAACTAATTGATCTGTTTGATGTGGTATCCTGAAGGCAATGACCGTTCTCTTTCTGTGCGGTTCAATCATTGCACTAGAGAGGTTCTGCTATGCGCTGGCTCAAAAGAGATAGGTGGAAAGCCGGTATCGCCCTTGCAGGTATGCTACTGCTCCTGGTACTCATGGTCTGGGTCCCAGTGTCGGCAGCTGGCGCATATGAAGAAGTATCGGGACTCGCTGCGCCGGTAACGGGAACGGTGCAGGCGACGCCGACGGTAGATGCGACGGTTGCTGCGTTGAATAAAGAGAAGCTTGCTCAGGAAGTCCAGCAGCTGAAAAACCAGAATGCGCCGGACCTCTTTGGTTGGCTCCGAACGAACGCAGCCGTTCTCCTTTCAACGCTCGTTGTCGTGATCGGTGGTCTCATCGGTCTCTTTCGCTGGCTTGGAGATCGACGCGACGAACAAGAGAAGCGTCGGGAAGACCACCGTACCGAACGAGAAAAACGAGCAGAAGAGCGCTTCCAGTCTGCTGTGACGGGATTAGGAGACGAAAAAGAGGGTCCAAAGATCGGTGCGGCTATTCTCCTTCGGACCTTCCTGCGTCCAGGCTACGAGCAGTTTTATACCCAGACCTTTGATCTCGCAGTTGCTAATTTGCGTCTTCCAAGAACCCCTCACCCACCTGAAGACCCTACTGGGGGTCCCGACATTTTTCTTACTACTCGCCCGCCACTCACCACACTCAGCCAAGCACTAGTCGTTGTCTTCAAGGAAGCCTTTCCACTTGCTCGAAGCCAAAATAAGGGAGACCCTCAATCCCTGGATGCGACCGGCATCCAACTATATGCTTCCAAGTTGATTATGCGGCGAGGGTAAGCGGCAAGGGAGCCTCCTTTTCTCTGTCAGGTGCAAACGGGCTGCCGATGTGACGAAGAACCTCAGCAGGGGAACGGGCCAGTGTCTGAAAATGCGCCTCCAGATCCGTGAGCAGAAGGTCGAACGTACTACGATGATGATTATGCGTGACGACCCGCCGAGAGACGCGCCAGAGCCATTCAATACGGTTGGCATCGGGATCATAGGCAGGGGTATAAACCAGGCGCAGATGCTCTTGGAGTTCGGTCTGCATGCCGCGCACGAGCAGGGAGCCAGCCGCGGTATGGGTCTTGAGATTGTCCGCAATGACGATGGCTACGTGTCCTCGCTGTTGAGAACGAGCCACAGCGGTACGTACTTGCTCACAGAAGACATCAGCAGTGCGTCCGGCAGCAACACGGCCATCAAACCAGCCATCACGCCAGTCCAGCAGGCCAAAGCCGTAGACTTTCCGATTATCTCCAGGTGCTTCAACCAGACGTTGCCCGCGTCGTCCTTTTCGAGACCAGACGCGCGTAAGGGTCGGGTGAAACGCCACCTGCATCTCATCTTGCAGATACAGGTCAGCGTGTGGCAGCAGCTCGAGCAAATCAGGCAGGTTGAGAGGAAGCAGCTTCCACAGATCAGCCTCGACCAGATCAGAAATGGGTAGAGGTTCGGGTACCGTCGTACCGGCTAACAGAACCTCTACCCGCAGGCGTTTCCCACGTAATCCGCTTTCTCTTCGGCCTTGCGCCTGAGCGTCCAAGTGGAGCGCTTGCAGACGTAGTCATGGGCATGTAGGTACACACGTACCGTCTCTTCGGTGACATGAATGCCCGTCTGCTGGCCCAGATACTCAGCAAGTCGCTCGGTGGTCCAGTTGGCAGTCTCCACACCAACCTCATGAGGATCTAACTCGATGACTCTGAGCAGTTCGACTTCCCACGCCGCTGTGACCGTTCGCTCTCGGCCTGGGGCGAAGCGCCGTGGTACGGCATCCAATCCACCAGTCAAGAAGCGTTTGAGCACGCGTACGACGGTGTCCTGGCTACGCAGCACGGTCTGGGCAATCTGGCTCGACGTCTGGCCCCGCAGCGAGAGCAAGAGCATCTGGTAACGTGTGCGTGTTTCGGCATCCATTGTTTCTTCGTAGCGCCGACGCAGCTCGGCCTGCGTCGGCTTCTCTAATGAGGTGAGGGTGATGGGAGCGGTCATTTCTTCTTCCTTTCTTCACTTTTCCACTTCTCTCCCTCTCATTGTATCACCTCTCCGCATCTCTTACCTGGAAGCATATAGATATTGCTTACCTCGCGGAGGCTGATCTGGAGCAGGTGTGGATGCCGCATGCGTCTCTACGACAAGCCGCTCTCTTCGGAGCTAATCTCAGGGAGGCCATGCTCATCGGGGCCAATCTCAGGGAGGCCGTTCTTCTCAAGGCCGATCTCAGCGCGGCCTTTCTCTGGAATGCCGATCTCAGCGCAGCCAAGCTCAGCGGGGCTGATCTCAGCGTGGCCAAGCTCAACGGGGCTGATCTCAGCAGGGTACACAACCTTGAAGAGGTTCGATCCCTGGAAGATACCGACTTACGCGGAGTCAAAGGGCTGACCAAAAAGCAGTTAGAATACTGTAAAACAAAAGGAGCCATCATTGATGAAGACCCCACGACCAGTTCAACTCAGCCAACTGTTGTGGCTCCCTCTCCACCGCAAAACAACGACGCGCAAGTCTCATCAGCTCCACTTGCTCAAGGAAATGTACCCTCTCCTGATACGGATGGTAGCAATGCTCCTTCTTCCAAGCCTGGCTCGGAGCTGTGAAGGAGACCCTAGAAAGGGCTTGAGCAGTGAAAAAGGCTCTCTGGGCGAAAATGGCCCTCAAACTCACGAATCGTTGTCAGACCCCAAGATGGCCTGCTCTGCTGGAGCCGCCAACCGGTCCCCACGTCCTTCCTCTGCCGACCGTGACTCGTCGCTGTGCCACTCCCTGTCTGCCGGAGGCCTCGCCCGCTACGCGTCCCCTCCCGTGCGGGTTGAGCGCGAGAGACCATGCGAGGTCAAGGCCGTGCAGGTGGAAGGGCGGGGAGTGGGGGCACGCTCGTCGGAGCGACAGCGGAGAGCCTTGACCTCGCATGGTACACTAAGCGTTCCCGCATGGGAGGCAGCGTTCTACGTTCTTTCCACCTGTAACAACCATCGCCCCAGGTATGAAGGAGGCTGAACGGTGTTGTCTCGCGAGAACCTTTTGGGGATTTATGCGTCAGAAGGAGAAAATGGCGATTTTATGTGTCAGTCATGCCGATGCAAGCAGGCTATGATATACTTGACACATCTTGTTCGGGGAAGCATAATCATCTTATGACAGTAATAGACGACTATCTGACAACAGTTGACCCCTCGAAAAGGAAAGAGCTGGAGCGCATTCGCGCTCTTGCCAAACAGACTGTGCCAGGCGCAGAAGAAGCGATCGTCTACGGGATGCCGACACTCAAATATCAGGGCAAGCCCTTGCTTGGATTTGACGCTCATACACATCACATTGGCATCTATCCCTATAGCGGTCAAGTGCTAGAGACACTCAAAGACCAACTCCATGACTATAGCTTCTCCAAAGGCGCCATTCGTGTTCCGCTCGATCACCCCATTTCAGAAGAGATGCTCAAGCAAATCATTCACCTCCGACTGAAGCAGATCACTCCCTCTTAGCGAAATCCGCACTCCTCCCGAGCGAACGCCGGAACAGCTGCGTAAGAACCGATATTGTGCGCGGGTTTGTCTGGATTGTTGGCGCAGATTTCATGCTCACGCCACGAACTCGCCCGCCTTATAATATAGCGTGACATCATTATGGCAGGCGCCCCAAAGACCTGGCCTTCAAAATAACGATGAAGGTGAGCGTTAAGAGGCATCACAGATAACACCAGATTTGATCTCCAACCTGGTCGCCCCCCCTCGTCGAAGAAGAACTTCAGCAGCTTGATCTCGGGTGTCACGCGCGTTCAATGAACTGCTCGGTAGTACGGCGCATCAGACGGCGGCAGGGAAGGTTTCCCAAGTATGCGGTCTGCAATCTTCTCGGCCATCATCATGACTGGTGCGTTCAGGTTGCCGGTGACGACTCTCGGCATGATCGATGCGTCGACGATCCGCATGCGCTGTACCGATTTCACTCTTGCCTCGGTGTCGACGACGGCCTGCGCGTCAGCGCCCATCCGGCAGGTACCGCATGGGTGATACGAGGTGCCGGTTCTTTGCCGAATGAACGTCTCGATCTCGCTGTCGCTGATCACGTCAGGACCCGGACGAAGTTCTTGCCCACGATATGTATCCCAAACGGGCTGGCGGATCATCGTTCGCGCCAGTCGAACGCCATCGACGAGATCCTTCATGTCCTGCCGAGCGTCCAGATGATTGAAGACGATCGAGGGTGGGTCTGCCGGGTTTGCCGATCTCAGCGTGACTTCACCGCGACTCTGCGGCCGCGAAAGATCCATCCAGAATTGAAAGCCAGGGATCGGGACAAGCTTGCCGTTGATTACCTGGCGCGCCAGCGGAAGGAATTCGTACTGCATATTGGGGAAAGCCACGTCGTCGCGGGTGCGCAGGAACGCTCCCGTTTCAAAGAAGTTGGTTGTGCCCAGGCCTTTCTTCCTCACGATCCAATCCGCGCCCAGCTTGACCCGCCTGAACGCACTCAGTTCCGAAGTGAGCGAATCCTCGTCGTTGGTCGTGTATTGAACGTCAACACCAGGGTGATTTTGGAGGTGACGACCTACCTCGCGCACATCCGCTACCACCTCAATCCCATGCTTGCGGAGCGCATCGGCGTCTCCGACACCGGAGAGCATCAGCAGTTTGGGAGTATTGAAAGCGCCAGCGCAAAGGATCACCTCCCGTTCGGAGGTGATCACACGCGAGTTTCCGTTCGCAGCAATCTCGATCCCACACGCCTCGCCATGCTCGATGACGATCCTCTTGACAAAGGTGTTTTTCATGACATGCAGGTTTGGCCGCCCGATTGCAGGAGAGAGATACGCGCGTGCAGAACTCCAGCGCAGTCCCTTAGAGATAAATGCCTGGGCAATGTGGAGCCCTTCCTGTTTATATCCGTTGTGGTCTGGCGTGAGAGCGAACCCTGCTTGCTCTCCGCCACGCAAGAATGCGTCATAGAGTTTGTGTTCTGCCCTACAACGGCTGATCTGCATCGGTCCGTCGCAGCCGCGCCATTCGTTCGCTCCGTCAGCGAACGTTTCCATCTTCCGAAAGTATGGCAAACAATGGGCATAGTCCCAATCCAGCAGGTCAGCATCTGCCCAACCGTCATAATCCATCGGATTGCCGCGGTTGTAGATCATGGCGTTTATTGACGACGAGCCTCCGATGACCTTGCCCATTTTCTCGTCAATCGTCCTTCCTCCAAGATGAGGCTCTGGGCCAGACAGGTAGCCCCAACCGATCTTCTGGCTTTGGTACACAAACGGTAAGGCCGCGGGCATGGAAATGATGAGGCTGCGGTCGGATCCTCCGGCTTCCACCAGCAAGACCCTTCGTGTCGGGTCTTCGCTGAGACGGGACGCCACAAGACATCCGGCCGATCCAGCACCGACGATGATGTAATCAAATTGCGTCACCATTAGATAATGCCTTGTTCGCGTAGTGGCGTCCCATCCAGCAGGCGTTGCCAACCGAAGCGCGTCAGGTCGATGGTTTCGTAGCGGCCTTTCAAGAGCAGTTCTGCCATAGCCCGGCCGCAACCAGGCGCATGCATGAGGCCGTGACCTGAAAAGCCAGCCAACAGGTGGAAGTTTCCAAGCCCATCAGCACCCGGTCCGATAATCACATTGCCATCAAAGTCGTTTTGGTCGTAGAGACCCGACCGCGTTCCTTTGCATACGGTCTTTTCAAACTGTGGAAACCGATGCGAAAGCTGGGGCCACACGACACGCTCAAAATAGGTGTCATCAACGTCGAAGTTATACCCACGTGGGGCCTTTAGCGTCGGCACCCCTCCAGAGTACCCGTTACCCTCCGGCCTGAAAGCCAGGCGCTGCGTATCTTTGATGTACGGCAGTGGCTCGATCGGGTCCTGGCTCTCGAAATAATGCTCGAAGCGACGAAGCGGCTCGATTGGAACGTGTATATCGAGCATGGCGCAAATATCTTTTGCCCAGGCTCCCGCAGCATTGACGAAATGGCTCGCTTCAATCTGCTGGCCAGACTTGAGCTGTGCGGTCGTGACGCTCTTTCCATTCCGAACAAGCCCGACGACCTCGTCCGCCAGAAACTCCACACCCATTGACGCTGCTTTGTTCCGAAAGCCCATCAGGACACTGTGAGTAACGAGCCAACCATCATCGGGGGAGGAAACGGCGGCGCCAAGATCGGAGACGTTCATGGATGGCAACATCTGCTTCAACCCATCTGGCTCAAGCCAGAGCACATGACACCCCAGCCGCCGCTGGGTATCGAAGTTGCGCTTCAACACCTCGCGTGCAGACGGGGGAACGATGAAGAGATAGCCATTCTTTTTGAGACCGATGTCGGCCTTCACGCCATCCAGAGCCATGGTCTCTGCGAAGGTGTCGAAAAACGCCATGCTGAATTTGGAAAGCTCAATATTCTCCGGCAAAGAAAAGAGCCGTCGCACGCCGCCGGATCCTCGCGGTGTTGATGCTTGGCTATAGGTAGGGTCGCGCTCGACAACGCTGACGAGAGTAGCGGGATCGAGGAGCTTCAAGAAATAAGCGACGGCTGCACCGACTGCGCCGCCCCCAATGACTACGACATCGGTTCTCATGCTCTTATCTCCTTGTAGCAACTGGTTTTCAAATGTGTCCTTCCTCTCAGTGGATATGTCCTCCAGAGAGCTGTTGGACGCGCGGAATGTGCCTAACGCCTTGCCGTTCAGTTGCGCCGCCACTCTAGACGCGCAAAGCATTCGGGCCACTTGCGGTGGCAAGCTTCTCTTTATTCAATGCGGCCACTGTCGCATCTTCAGTCGGCGTTGCCTGCACCGTTATCGTTCCTGGCCCAGCGAGTCCCAGCACTCTTTCATACGAGTCAGCTGCCGACACTGCAACCCGCACCATGAGCACCAGAAGCAGCAGCATACCTGCAAGGGCGATACCCACTTTCCATCTCTCTTAAGCCAGCGCATACACAGAGCCTCCACAGTGCGATGATTGAACAGCACGGAAAGAGAACGTTCCTCGCCTTCAGGATACCACATCAACCAGATCCATGAGTAAGCCGAGAGCAGACGGGGAGAAGCGGGACAAACGCCCCTTTTTCGCATGAATCGTTGTCAGACCTCCTTCCACCTCGAAAAGCGGCAAAAAAGGGATGACTGAATCATATCTCCGCCATTTTGACGCATATCTTCGCCTAAAAAGAGGTGAACAGAAAGATTCTTAGAGAGCAATTCGTCAGTTATTATGTGCAACTTTTCGAGGCAAGGTTATGCGTCAATTTGGAGTTTGGGCGAAGATATGGAACTCCATCAGGGTTGATGAAGACTGCTTGCTTGAGTAGATCTACCTCTGATGATATACTCGTTGGAAAGCAACACTTCAAGAGACACCTGAAAACGAGAGGATGAGAGGTCAGATGGAAGGGATTTCATTGTTCACTTTGCACGAGAAGCTGGTGATTGAGCAGATCATCAGACAGGAGCATAGCTTCACTGTCTCGGTCCGATCAACTGCTCCGACTGCTTGCTGCCCCCTGTGCGCAGTTGCCTCAGAGGACGTTCACAGCTCTTACCAACGGACGCTCAGCGACCTCCCAAACGGTGGGCTTGCTGTTATCCTCCAACTGAGGGCACGTCGCTTCTTTTGTCGCAATCCACTTTGCGCTCGCCGCATCTTTACTGAACGGTTTGCTGATCTAGCCCAACCATGGGCACAGATGACCAATCGGCTTCGAGAGGCACTTCGCCTGTTGAGCTTTGCTACCAGTGCAGAGGCTGGTTCACGACTGGCTCCGCGCTTAGGAATGCAGCGTTCCGCCTCACCACTCTTGCGCTGTCAGAGACCCACACTTTTGTCGGAGCCTGAACCATTCAAAAAGATCGGCCTGGATGACTTGGCCCTGCGTCGTGGCCGCACTTACGGGACGCGCATTGTGAACCTGGAGACCCATCGGCTCATTGATGTCTTGCCCGACCGCACTGCCGCTACAGTGACTGCTTGGCTTGCTGCCCACCCTGACATTGACCTCATCAGTCGTGATCGTGGAGCCGATTACGCCGCAGCCGCAACCGCTGGTGCCCCTCAAGCGGTTCAGGTCTGCGACCGCTGGCACCTTCTTCGTAACTTGAGTGAGTATGTGACCGTGTTTTTAGCTCGCATGCGTGCCCAGATCCGAAAAGCCTCTCAGACGCTTGCCCCATTAGCAGAAGAAGATCCCTTTGAAGACCAGCGAAAGGCCGAAGTGGAGGCTACCGAACGAGTTCGAACGCAGAGGAGACAAGAGCGTCGAGCGCGAAAAACGGTCTTGGAGCAAGTCAAAGAAGCTCGTTTAGCACAACGGCAGGATCAACATCAGCACGTGCTTGAGTTGTGGGAGCAAGGTTACTCCGCATACGAGATTGCCCCTCGCGTGGGCAGGTCAGAGCGGCCAGTTCGCAAATTGCGAGCTGAGGGAGTCCAGACCAGGCCCCGACGCAGACGTCCCAGTCCTCTTGATCAGTATGCCTCCTATCTTCGCCACCGTTGGGAGGAAGGATGCCAGCATGGGCAGCGTCTGTATGAAGAACTTCAGGCAAAAGGGTACACCGGCTCCTCGCGCGCGCGCTATCGCTACTTGAACCGCTGGCGTTCCCCCCGCACGTTCCAGGAGGAACTCCCGTCCTCAAAGCGACGGTGGAAATCGAGAAAGAAGGCAGCGCCCTCTCCTGGCCCATTTGACGAAGGCAATGCCAAACAAGCGGTCTGGCTGTACTTGCGCTCACCCGACACGTTGAGTGAGACTCAACGAGAACAATTGGCCTTCCTCCGGCAGGTTCACCCTTCCCTGAATTTGGGGTATCAGTTGGTTCAGGGATTTACAACCATGGTACGGAGCCTGCAAGGAGAGCAGCTGGAAACGTGGGTAGCCGAGGTCCATGCTAGCCATATTCCCGAACTGCTGCACTTTGTGAATGGGATTGAACGAGATAAAGCCGCCGTCCAAGCCGCCCTTCAGCTTCCCTACAGCAATGGGGTGACCGAGGGTCATGTTCATCGGCTTAAGCTGATCAAACGTCAGGGCTATGGTCGTGCCTCATTTCCTTTGCTTCGCCAGCGAGTTCTTTATCCGGCTGCGTAGTCCTCTCTCTTTTCAGCGGCCTTTTTACTAACAAGCAAGCAGTCTTCATCAAACCTGACGGAGTTCCAACTTATGAGTCAAACGACAGCTAGCCGCCACCCACCTGTTCCAACTACTGGGAGCTGTTACGAATGCAAGAGCTAACACGTATATAGAGCAGGGAGATGCCACAAGGAATATCATTAGCTTATTTGAGGAGCAAACGTATGGCAAACGAAAAGGCCATCAGGCGATGGTCTGAATTAAAGGGATTGAAGGTCGCTATCCCGTTCGAGGGGAGAAACGCCGGCGAGGTTGAGGACTTCTATTTTCAGCCCGGCACCAACTCCATCTACGCGCTGAGCGTGCGCACACGGCTGGAGGGCATCAAGGCGCTGCCCTCGCGCGTGATCGAGCAGATCACAGGTGATGCAGTGATCATTAAAAGTGAGGAGATGTTATCAAAAAGGATACCACCCTATCCATTGGGGACGACGCTCCTTTCCGCGCAGGTCAAGAGGGAGGATGGCAAAAACGCAGGCATCGTGGCCGATATATTAATCAGGGTTATTCCAGTCGCCGCGCTACACGTCGCAGCCTACGAGGTGGCCGATGCGGACAGGCGCTCCAATCAGCGCAAAGTGCTCGATGCGGACGCGGTGACGCGGTACGATGAGGGTAGCCTGGTGGTCGATAAGCAGAGCGCGCGCAGGCTCTAAATCCAGGCCCATGAGTTATCCTGGTATCTGTTCAGTAGGGATCTGCTGATTTTGAGATGAGACAAAAGTAGGGTGTAAATCCCAACATTCTGCCGGCGAAATTTGCATAATTATTCTGTGGATGAGTTATCTCGACCACCAGGATATTTATACCGCGTTCGCCAGCAGAATGTTGGGATTTACACTACGGTTGCCGAGAGTCCTTCCAGACAAAGGCGGTTACTGATCTGTAGCGCCACCCCAATGGGCGAGGTCGATGCTATGGTTGGGCTTCACCACCTGGGACAAACAGCGCCTTGACATAGCCATGCAAGGTTTCAGTCGCGCCAAATGGCCCCCAGAAGCCAATATAGCCATCGGGACGGATCAGGACCAGTCCTCCTTGCTCGGCTTCATAGCGCTGGTGCAGTTCACCTGTGAAGTCATGCAGGATCTGGCGCGCCTCTTGGTCCAATCCAGAGGTCGCTTTCTCGGTCACCAGGTAGGCCTCAATCATCTCCTGATACCCACCAGAGAGCAGGGCCACGATCTCACCCCATTGTCGCTCGACCGCAGCGGCTTCCTGCCGGGCTGTCAATACGAGCAGGATCGAGCGTTCGCTGGTGAAGATCTCGAAGAGGGGCTGTGGTTCTGCTCCCTCACGTGTTCGTACCAGAGCGTTGGGGGCGCGATCTCCAGCGTGCAACGCTCCCTTGTTGTCGCGCTGATCGACGGTGATGGGACTGTGAGGATAGGCGATGCTGATCTCAGAGAGGGCTTCTGCCAGGCGATGCGCGGAAGCCGGAAGCGACGAAAAGAAGATTGGGGCCAGCGCATTGCGCAGCGCCAACAGCAGCGGATTGCGTGTCAAGGCCACCTGCATTGCGAGTTCGGTTCCGCGCAATAAGGCTTCCCCCACCTGCTCGCGCTCCGCCTCATAGCTCTCTAACAGGCGTGCCGATGCCTGTCCTTTCACCGTAAGCGCGAGCTTCCAGCCCAGATTCAAGGCATCCTGCATGCCAGTGTTCATCCCCTGGGCTCCAATCGGCGAATGAATGTGAGCCGCATCTCCTGCCAGAAAGATCCGTCCTCGCGCATAGTGTTCGGCCCGGCGCTGATTCACATGAAATCTCGTGAGTTCCGCCGGCTCAGACGCACGCGCTCCCGCCGGGCCGCAGGCATCGATGACCCGCTGAATTTCTTCCAGGGTGACCTCCCCTGTGGGTGCCTTGTCCGGCTCATACGCAATCACGACGCGGTGGCGTCCATCAGCCATGGGGAAATAGCCAATGAAATTGCCCTGATGGAGAAAGGCGAAAAGCTCATCGTAGGACAAGTTCCAGGTCAAGCGCACATTGCCCACCGCAAGACTCAGTTCAGAGGTCGTCCCGGCGAAATTGAGTCCGAGCAGATGGCGTACCGTACTGTGTGCCCCGTCACAGCCGACCAGCCAGCCGACCCGGACGCGTTCGACCTTTCCATCAGGATGGCGTAACCCTGCCTCCACCCCCTGTTCGTCCTGCGTAACACTGATCAGCTCCGTCTGCCATTCAATGGCGCCACCCTGGCTCTGGAAGTGTTCTGTCAGCACCTGCTCCGTCTCATGCTGTGGCAACATCAACACATAAGGATAGGGGCTCTCGCGCAGGTGCTCCCGAAAGTCAATTCTGATGAGGCGCTTGCCATCACTATAAATGCTAAAGAGAGAGGTCGGCAGTCCGCGCTCGATGGCGGTGTGGGCCACTCCCATCTTGGCAAGGAGTTCCAGCGTTTTCGCCTGGATGCCCACGGCTTTGGTTGCGGCACCGGCCTCTTGCGCGCTATCGATCAAGCGGCAGCGGATGCTACGACGCCGCAGGTCGTTGACCAGCGTCAGGCCAACAGGCCCCGCTCCAACGATCAAAACGTCATGGGTGGCAGCCGTTAAAGACAAATCATTCATCTTCTTGCATCCTTTCGTGTGGGAACAGTGATCTTCACCCGAATGTGATCGCGATGGGAAATGCTTCGATGTGCGTCGGGTCCATTGCTCTTTATGTGGTGAGAGGAGAGCAGCCGTAGCTGCATGGAGCCCCCTCTACTTCCGCTCCACCCCCTTTGGCAGTTCGACCACTTCCTGGTCATACTTCTCAAAGATCTCCTGGAACTTCGCCGGATCTGGCGGACCTGGAGGAAGGTGAGCCAATTCTTCAAAGAACTGTTCATAGCCACCAGGCGTCATCATTCCCAGGATCCTGCCTGGCTGGGTTCCGACATTCTCGAACGCATGAGGCACATCACGAGGCACAAACACAAACGTTCCGGCAGTCGCCATCACCGTCTGCGTGCCCAGTTGAAAGAGGAACTCCCCTTCCAGGACGTAAAACGCCTCTTCGTGCTGGCGATGCACATGTGCCGGGGCGCCCGACCTGGGCCGGAATGAGCCTTCCATCACCGCAATGGGTCCCCCAGTGTCCTCTCTCCCGGCCTTGATGGTCCAGGGGTTCCCCAGGACATGGATGACCTTCCCTCCTCCAGGAGGAAGGACGATCCCGTCTACAGATGAGTTCTTTTCTTCTTGCATAGGTCTCTTTCTCTCTTGCACTTGTACGTTACTCTCAAAACACGCCCTCTTGCTTTCTTCCACAGAAGGAGATGCATATCTTATTCTGTCTTCCGGGTGGAAATCATATCCATCAGATGATCAACAAAAGTATCAATGGCGCCTGGGTCAGGTATCTGGGGGGCTTGCATATTCTGCATGAGCCCATCCAGAAGGGCGTAGGTGAGTACAGTACCCAAAAACATACGTGCTACTGTTGGCGGATCGATGTGTTCTCGGACCACTCCATTGCGCTGTCCAGAGCGCAACAGCGTCAGGAAGTAGTTGAATCCCTGCTCTGGGACCGTTTGGCGAAACAAGGTCCCAAGCTCAGGAAAGCGCGGCAATTCAGCCATGATGAGACGAAGGATGGCCAGATACTCTGGTTGCATCATCGTCTCTAAGAGACCCTGGGCAGTCGTCCGCAAGAGCACGTGAAGCTCTTGTGTGTTCTTGGGCTCCGTAGATCGCTCCATCAACTGCACCCAGAAAAAGCGCTCGATCGTGAGTGAACGCAGCACATCCATAAACAGATCCTCTTTTTTCGCGTAATAGCGATAAAGCGTCTCCTTGGAAGCAGAGGCTGCAGCCGCAATCGCATCGGTACTGGTGGCTTGAAACCCATGCTGGAGGAACAGTTGTTTGGCGGCAGCTCGTATCTGCACTCGTTTCTTCTCTGTACGAGTCTGGGTCACGGATGGCTCGTTCATGCTTTCTCCTCTGCCTCATCAACGTACCAGGATTAGTACGGTACTGTACGGTACAACCATAACGTAGAAACGGGAGATTGTCAAGGTCTTTCTTTCTGACATCCACTCATAACTCGTTTCTCACAAAATTGGAATGAGACAAGGAGTGGTTCCAGCTCTGTAAGTGTAAATCCCAACATTCTGCTGGCGAACTCGGTATAAATATCCTGGTGGTCGAGATAACTCATCCACAGAATAATTATGCAAATTTCGCCGGCAGAATGTTGGGATTTACAACAAAGCCTGGCCGCTGCTCGTTGAGGACTCGTTGCATGTCTGCGGTTAACTTGACCGAGGTTGACATGGTTCATTCTCCTCCTGTTCCTTTGGGGAAATCTCATATCTAGCCTCAGGCAGGCGCTATGCTCCGTTGCGCAGACGCGCGATCTCGGCTTCGGCGGCGCGCGCCTCTTTGCCACGGCGCAACTTGCGCAGCGCCTCAGACTTGCGCTGCCAGTTGTCGGGATCGTTGGGCGCCAGGCGGATCGCCGCCTCGGCGGCATCCAGCGCCTCCTCGTAGCGACGCAGTTGCTTGAGCACCAGCGACTTGTTGTGTAGGGCCGAGACCATGCGCGGGTTGAGGCGCAGCGCCCTATCATACGCCTCCAGCGAATGCGAAAAATCGGCGAGATGATAGTAGGCATTGCCCTGCCCGTTCCAGGCCTGCGGAACGTTGGGGTTGAGACGCAGCGCCTGCTCGTAGGCATCGAGCGCCAGATCGTAGCGTCCCATCTGACACAGGACGCTCGCCTTGCCGTTCCAGGCGGGCGCGTAACGCGGATCGATACGCAGCGCCCGCTCGTACGACTCAAGCGCCCTGGGAGTATCCCCCAGGTCGCCCAGGACATTGCCGCGCCTGTCCCACGCCTTCACAAAATTGGGATCGCATTTGACCGCGCGGTCGTAATGGTCCAGGGCGCTCTTCAACTTCTGCTGAGCGTAGAGCACGTTTCCGATGCCGTACAAAGCAGGCGCGTAGTTAGGGTTGCGGTTAACCACCTCCTGATACGCGCGTAGTGATTCGCCGAGCCGCTCCATCTCGTATAGGACCAGCCCCTTGCCGTTCCAATAGGCGACATTGTTGCGATCGAGGGAGAGAGCCTGTTCAAATGCGCGCAACGCTTCTGGATAGCGCTTCATCTGCCGCAGCACCAGCCCCTTGTTGTTCCAGGCCTGCGCCATGCGCCCATCGAAGTGGAGCGCGATATCGAAGGCCGTCAGCGCCTGGTCGGGCTGTCCCAGAGCGCTCAGTACCGCTCCCTTGCCGTTCCATGAAACAACGTTATCCGGTTCCAGCAGCACGGCCTTATTAAAGACATCCAGCGCCTCGCGATTCCGGTGCAACATATTAAGGGCGGTCCCCTTGCCATTCAGTGAAGTGACCAGCGAAGAGTCCAGTTGTAAAGCGCGCTCAAAGGATTCGAGCGCCTCGCGGTGCCGCGCGCTCAGCGCGAGGGAGAGACCGCGTCCCTGCCAGGCGAGCGGATTCAGGCTCTCAGTCTTTAAAGCCTGATCGTAGGCATCCAGCGCCTCCCGACCGCGCTTCTGCGCATATAATGCATAGGCATTCTGCAATAATTGATTGCCCCCTGGCGCGCTGCGTATCGTCTTATCCGCCGCGACCACAAACGACAGCGTGCCACTGATGCGCTGCTGATCGATATGGCGCAGCTTCCTCATGACATCCTGCGCGCTCGCGGGCCGCTTCTCAGAATCCATCTCCAGCATCTGTTGCAGCAGATCCTCCAGTTCGGGAGGAACGGCGGGATTCAACTGCGAGGCGGGCCGGAAAAAGAACGGCTGCTCGCTGGGATCAACGCCCGTGAGCAGGCAGTGTAACAGGGCGCCCAGGCTATAGATATCCGAGCGCGGCGTGCTCTGCGCCTTGCCGTACTGTTCCGGTGCGGCGAAGCCTGGCGAGCCGAGCGCCACGGTGTCGTGCGACTGGCCGGGTTTGAAGACGCGCGCAATGCCGAAATCAATGAGATAGACATGCCCGCTATCGCTGATCATCACATTCGAAGGCTTGAGGTCGCGGAAGATAATGGGTGGCTGATGCGTGTGCAGGTAGTTCAGCACATCGCAGATCTGCACACCCCAGTCAAGAACCTGCTCCAGGGGTAGCGGGCTCCCCGCCGCCTTCTCCACATAGTCTTCCAGCGTCTGCCCCTCGATGAAATCCATCACCAGGTAAGAGCGTTCACTCTCGGTAAAGTGATCGTAGATGCGTGGCAGATTGGGGTGCAGCAGGTCTGCAAGCAGGCGAGCCTCACGTTCAAACGACTCCTCGGCCTCTTGCACGTGGGTAGGAGTTAATCCGGCGCGGCTCATCTCTTTAATAGCGATCGGGCGATTATTGAAACGGGTATCGATAGCTTTATAAACGGCACCCATACCACCCTGGCCGACGCGCACCTCCAACTGATAGCGCCCATTGAGTAGTGTTTGTTCAGGCAATGTGCCTGTTGTGTATTTAAAAGGGAGCGGTGCGGCGCAGTACTGACAGAAACGCGCCGTCGCGACATTCGCGGCCCCACAGTTCTCGCAGAACTGCTCCTGTGTTTCCATACAAATTTATTACTTCTTAATATTTCACGACATATCTCTACAACATTGAACGTTACAGATATGGTAAAGGTTCCAGGTCCTAAAAGGTGTTATCATCATTAATGATAACACATGGCACCGGGCCATGTATTTCGCTTTCTCTTTTGGTCATTCCTCCGCGTGAATAACGTGCCAGAGGTGCAGCCATTCATCGATGCTCAGCGTCTCCGCGCGGCGGCTGGCATTGATCGAGGCAGCGGCGAGCCAGGCGCGCACCACCTCGTTCTTACAATGCAGGCCATGCGTTAGCGAGTTGTGGAGCTGCTTGCGCTTCTCCGAGAAACCTGCCTGGACGAGGCGAAAGAAACTATCGCGCTCAGCGGGTAGGAGAGGAGCCTGCGGCTTCACATCCACGCGCAGAATCGCCGAATCGACCTTAGGTGCCGGATAGAACGAGATGGCGGGCACCTGCGCGACGATGCGCGGGCGACCATAAAACTGGATGCTCACCGCCAGCACACTCAGATCGCCCGGCCCGGCGATGATGCGCTGCGCAACCTCCTGCTGCACCATTACGACCAGCAGACGAGGGGGATTCGCGCTCTCCAGAAAGTGCCGGAACGTCGGCGCGGTAATATAGTACGGCAGATTCGCCACCAGTTTGTACGGCGCCTGCCCGAAGACCTCTTCGGGATTGAGAAAGAGCAGGTTGCGCGCTACCAGTTCGACATGCGGGTACTCGCTGGTCGTCTTTGCCAGCAGCGCCAGCATATCACGCTCAAGCTCGACCGCGACCACGCGCCGCGCGCGTTTCGCCAGCTCGCGCGTCAGCACGCCCGTGCCCGAACCGACCTCCAATATCTCATCGTCAGGCTGAATATCGGCGGCCTCAACAATGCTGTTCAGGACCGAGCGATCAATCAAAAAGTTCTGCCCAAAGGATTTCAAGGGGCGCATCTTGTTCGCGGCGAGCAGGTTGCGCAGTTCGCGCACACTGGTCAGGTCTGGCTCTTCGTGTGTATTGTGCGTCTCGGGTGTACTATGCAGGCTATCGGTCACTGTATCTTCACTCACCTTACGGATTTTCTCAAAATGTACCAGAGCATGGCAGCGATGTCAAATATGTTCTTCCCGTCATGACCTGGGCCCGCGCAAGGCTGGGCCGCTACCATCGCCACCCGCCCCGCCAGACGGCGCGTCCCAGCACTAAGCCAAAGATGGTGAGTATAAGGGCGATGATAAGCACAGCGCCGATCACAATGAGCGGGACCAGGATGATGAAAGCGAGCACACCGAGGCCAGCCAGGAACAGGGCACCCATCAGTATCAGGAGCGGCTTGACCAGGATAATTCCCAGTACGATCAGAACAACCCAGCGCAGTACATGAGGCCCGTTATGCTGCTGTGGACGCGCCCATGATGGTACCTGGTGGTACATCTGTTGTTGCTGGTATGGTCGGTAGCCATTCTCCAGAGCATCGCCGTCGGGGCTGAAGCGTCGGCGGCGATCGCGGCGCGCACGCTCGTCCGTCTCGTGTGGATGAGCGGTATGGACGGGATCGTATGAACGTCGTGAGGCGGCATCCTGAGCGCGATAGCTATAGGGTGGGATAGACGCCTCGAAAGTCGAGGGATGCTCGTCTTTGGGCACATTCCCGCTCTCCGGCGTTTTATAAGGTTGTCGATATATCTCTTCGTCACCAGAGCTGGCAGGACGTTTTCTACCCTTCTGCGGCTCTGGAATAATCTGGCTCATGACCTGCTCTCCTTGTCATCGTGGAACTCTCATTACATTCTACGTAAACGGGTAACAGTGAGTTACAGAGGGTCGGCCTGTGAAGGTGCAATAATGTTTCTGGCTATACGCCAAAGCAAAAGCAGGTATAAAGATAAAGCGTGGAAAGGATGAAGCTGACATTGTAGGGTGCATCGGAATAACCAATGTGGGGGATATCATCGCCTATATAGAAACCTTATGGTATTATTGTATGGATACTCATAAAAATGGGAAAAGATGGCAAGAGGTGATATACAAAAGCACATGTGTATTTATATAATGAGGAGGGACGTAATATGTCCATAGACGAGCTCAGTAACAAGCCGCGTGAGGAGATGCGTGCCCTCATTACCACTCCTGATGGGCGCGGCGTCTCTGTGCTAGACAATAAACCTGTTCTAACAGCGCAGGAGCAGCAGGCACAGCGGCTCACGCGGCTCAACCGTATTATCCTGCGCAGGCGCCGTCACGCGCGCAGCGGCAAAGACATGGCTCCCCGCATAGTTACTTTTGCCGTCATCGCGCTTGCCCTCTTTACTATTCTGGTCTCAGGTAGCGTCGGTTCCGGCTATGCCTACTACCAGGCACAGCTTCCCTTATTAAATGGTATAGCGCAGCATTCGCTTTTTCAAACGACGCGTATCTATGATCGCAACGGCAACCTGCTTTACGAACTTTACGACCATCAGCAGGACAAAGGCCGCCGCACTTACGTGAATTATAACGATATATCACAGTTATTAGTTAATGCCACCATCGCGGCTGAGGACCACACGTTCTGGGACAATAATGGGGTTGATATCAATGGTATCGTGCGCGCCGCCTTCTCGAACGTTCAGAGTCAGGGCGTGGTCGAAGGTGGCAGCACCGTCACGCAGCAGTTGATCAAAAACCAGTTCTTCGCCGGGCAGCCGCGTACGTTTCCGGTTAAAGGCGAGGAGGCTCTACTGGCCACAGGGTTGACGCAACAATACCCGAAGTGGAAAATCATGGAGATGTACCTCAATACTGTATATTATGGTGATATCAACTATGGCATCGAGTCCGCCGCCGAAGATTACTACGGTCTCCAGCAGCGCTGCACGCGCACGCACTGTACGCCTGGTGTGGCACGGCTCGATCTTGCCCAGGCATCCATGCTGGCGGGTCTGCCGCAAGGTCCATCGTTGTACAATCCCATTATGAACAAGGCCACCGCCATGCAGCGCCAGGAAGTGGTTCTGCAGAACATGCTCGATCTAGGTATGATCACAGCGAAACAGATGGCCCAGGCAGAGCAAGAGACGGCTAAATATAAATTCACGTATCATTCTGTCAATAACACACCTCTGGCGCCTCATTTTGTGCGCTATGTAATCGACCAGGTGCTGGTCCCGCTGCTAGGCGCACAGAACTTAGAGGACGGCGGCTACAACATCTATACGACGCTGGATCTGAACCTGGAGAAAAAGGTCGAACAGATCGTCTACGACCATCTCTACAAACCGCAGTACGAACCATATGTAGGTTACGGCATCCTGTCGCAGACCCACCACGTCAATAACGGCGCGGCGGTAGTGATGAACCCGTACAACGGCGAAATTCTGGCGATGGATGGTAGTGCTCAATATAACAAGAACACGCCGGAGATGCAGGGACAATTCAACGCAGCGACGGCTCCCCGACAGCCTGGTTCATCGTTTAAACCTATCGTCTACGCAACGGACTTCGAGATGGGCTGGTATCCCGCTATGATCATTCCCGATCACAAAACCATCTATCCCGGCAATGCGCAGCCGCCATATTACCAGCCACAAAACTACGACGGTACCTTTCACACCAGCTTTCCGATGACCATACGCACCGCTGTAGCCAACTCCTTTAATATCCCGGCTATTGACGGACTCATGTACGCGGGCATCCCCAATGTGCAGAACATGGCTGGTCGGCTGGGATTGACTGGGGTTGCAAACAAAAAGCTGTCTCAGCTCGGCCCATCGATGGCTATCGGTTCAACCGAGGTCTCGCTCCTGGGTCTAACCAATGCCTACGCGACATTCGCCAATAAAGGCATACACGTGGCCCCGACCTCCATTCTAGAGATCACCAATAACGACGGACAGCCCATTTATAAGTACGACGAGGCCCATCCCCAGGGAACGCGCGCGGTGCAAGCAGATGTCGCCTTCTTGATAAGCAGCATCCTCTCCGACAAGCAGGCGCGCTACCACGAGTTCTTGCCGGGCAACCCGCTTGAGCTAGATCGACCGGCGGCGGCCAAAACAGGAACGACCGACGTTTTCCGCGATAACTGGACCATGGGATACACTCCCTATCTCACGGTTGGCGTATGGGCGGGTAACGATGACAACAGTATTATGAATAATATCATCGGTATCACAGGGGCCGGTCCCATCTGGCACGACATTATGGAGTACGCGTCGCAGCGTTACCACTTCCCGGCCAACGATTTTGCCAGACCAGCCGACGTACACGCGGGAACCGTTTCTGCGATCGACGGCCTGCTGCCTCGTGCTGGTGAGCCGACCGTCACCGACTGGTTCATCAATGGCACGATGCCGACCATGCAAAGCCCCTACACGGCTCCCACCAACACCTGCAAGAAGCACAAATGCAATCCTAAGCAGCAACCAACGCAGCCATGCAAGGGACTCAATTGTTTCTTTCCGGTAAATCCCGTGCTGCCCCCCGGACTTACCGGTTAAAGGTGTGATCTTCACCTGAAGTGATAGCAATGCCGTCAAAGAGTTCTTTGACGGCATTTTTCTAATAAAAAATGACCGATTTATAACACTGGTATCCTGGAATAGAGAGAAGCACGATACACCGAAGAGTACGTGAGGAAACAAAAACCAGGACAAAAACCTGCGTTTCATCTTTACAATCTTTAGTAACCTCCTCTCAATATTGAGATATGCAATATACGCCAGTTCTCCAAAACAGCACAAGGAGACGTATATCCATAGTGAGAAAAGAGTGCATCTGGTATGAAACATCAATTGAAAGATACCTTCGTACCACCCGGTACAGCGGTACGCTTGCTAAAGATCGGTATTCTCCTTACTCTCTGTACAGCCCTGAACCCCTTTCTGTTCACTACAAGAGTAGGAGCAACCGCACATTACCCGATATCTATATCTACTATCCATGCTTGTGTTGCGGCGAATCACAGCCTTACCTTAACGACAGCTACAGCAGAATGCTCACTCCCACAACAGCCGATCTCCTGGAGGCCGGCAAATACAGGACAAAAATCTTCCAGGGCATCTGACAGCAAACGAAATCCAGCCGCATCTATAGGTCCCAGAGGCCCCGCCGGCTCTCGCGGCCCCGCTGGTCCCAGAGGCCCAAAAGGGGATAAAGGGGATAAAGGAGACAGAGGCCCCGCTGGTCCTCAAGGACCCTCAGGCCCCAAGGGGAATACTGGGCCTCAAGGGCTAACCGGTCCCAAAGGCGATACCGGGCTTCAAGGACCTATTGGCCCCAAAGGCAATACAGGAGGTACAGGAGCGCAAGGGCCAACTGGGCTTCAAGGACCAGCAGGCCACAAGGGCGATACCGGGCCTCAAGGGCAAACAGGTCCTAAAGGAGACACGGGAACTCAAGGGCAAACAGGTCCTAAAGGAGATACGGGAACTCAAGGACCAGCAGGTCCCAAAGGGGATACCGGGCCTCAAGGACCCACAGGTCCCATCGGCCCTGACAAGGTGATCAGCACACAGATAGTCACCAAATCGATAACTACAAGTGGTCCAGGACAGGCAACAGCTACGGCCGTATGCCCATCTGACACTGCATTGGGTGGTGGTGGTTTCTACGTGGAGAACGCAGGGACCGACCCATCACAATATACAGTTTTTGAGAACAGACCAATCTCAGGCACCCCAGCCTCATCGTGGACAGCTTCGATAAGTAGTAAAGTAGCGGCGACGCTCACTGCATATGCCCTGTGCCTGTCACTGGAAACCTGGACTGTTTCAATAGGGATTATCACGGGCCCTGTTGTGACTTCTTCCCATATGATAGCCCACGTGGATGGGCACACGCCAGAAAAGGATGCTGACCATATTCAGAAGCCCGCAACTCCTTGAGAAGTGGGCATACTGACTCAACACATAAGGTATGTAGTATCTATGCAGGACCCCTCAGCGCCTTCGGCGGCGAAGAGTCAGGGAAGGGGGATCTGAACAGATACCGATACCGTTGAGAAAGGGTTTCCCAACGGTATCAGATACCAGGATAACTCATGTGGACAGCACCTTGTGACTCCTCATGCTGGTGTAGCTCGTAAGGAGAAAGGGTACTCACGAGAAGCCGCTGGACTTTAGTCCAGGCGGAGTGTCACTTAGATCTCTGTCTCAACCTTGCCAGGGGCCTGTACAGCCTCCGGCTCCATGGGAACATAGCCGCGAGTATCAGCATTATGATGAGTAGCCCCACGATATAATACCAGGGTGTTAGAATATTGAAGAAGGCCGGACTGCGATAGGGAGTTGCAATGTCAGAAACCGCACGCGGTATGGCCTGGTTTGTTACAGGTTTTGGAAGGATCTGGCTCGTCGCAGACTTCGGGAGGGTCTGTTTCGTTGAGGGCTGAGGTCGGGGCACCACAAAACTTGCCTCGTATTTCGTAGTATGCCCACCCTCATATCCCAGGGATACACTGGCGCGGTATGGCCCGCTATTGAGCGCATTGCTCACAATGCCCACGGGGTAGTTGATCGCTGTCTGCGGTAAGATGGCCGCCAATTTCAGCGGCACATTTTGCAGCAAGCGCCTTTCTTTATCAGTTACCTGCAGGCTGCCAGCGGGATGAATCATCTGCGTGCCGGTATTGGCTAATCCGATCAGTAAACGTTGAGACGCACTCTTCCCGTCGTAGGTTATTCCTGTTACATTCAACTTTTCCACGAGTGTACCAGGGAGATTGACGAGAACCCCAAGAATCTCCTGCGACTGGACCTGTATGGTAGTATGAACGGCGCCAGAGGTTGAGGATTGCACCTGGTCGATGGCATCGCGCGCAATGATACCACCGCAATGCTGACCGGGGCGCACCTTGCTGGGAACGCGTACACTGAATGGGACATCCAGGCTCTGACCGGGGTTCAACGTTATCTTCTGGCTACTGAGTGTGATCCAGGCTCCTACATTGCGGCGTGGATCAGCGGGGGTGAGAAATGCAACTCCGCTCGCCTGGCTGGTAATTGCGTCTACCGCATAGAGATTGACCGAGCCTCTCGCGGTGCCAACATTCGTGACATGTACGCTGTCGTGGATCAGAACACCAGGCTGGCTAGTATACGTGAAGTAGCCTCTAGGGGCCGCCGTGGAGTGAGGGATGGAGGCAGGTGTTATGCTAAAATGGGAGCTACCACCAGCGGCATGAACGACTCCTGCCCCTAAAGCTCCTGCCAGTAAAACTAGCATGATCAACACTTTCATCAGCAAACGTGAAAATATCCACCGGAAAGAAAAAGGATAGAAAACGTACATCACATATCTCCCTTGCCTGCTTATTCGCTAAAAATGGGGATGCGCCCACGACATGAATGGCAACAATAATAACGATAGCGAGAGGGTTGTCAGTGCGATGCGATCTACACTGACAACCCTCTCTGGAGAATACAAGCTGCGAGGTCTACGCAGTGAAGATAGGCAGCCGACATCCCGTTATCAGTGGCTTGCACCTATGCAACGGAATGGCATGTATCCTCATCTCCCTCATATGACCATGATTACCTCAAGCACAATTGCTTGCTCTTTGGGATCGGAGAGTACTGTGTAGACAGCGCTCTCCTTTCTTCATACGCTGACAAACGATTAAGGTCCAACCGTAAGTGAGATCGTTATTGTTCCTGAGTAGCTACCAGCAGGAGTGTTCGTTGCAAAGGTATAACTGCCAGGCGTGGTGACGGTGACAGTGCCACCGTGAGGGGTGTCATGGCCACCGTCGACAGCAGATGCAAATGTCTGCACCGTAGTTATGTCGGTCGGTGTACTTAGAGCACTGCTTACAGTTGGGCAGGTGGGAACATCAGTACAAACAGTCGTAGGGGTGGTAGTACCACCAATGAGCAGAGGGATGGGGGTTCCAGCCCCGCCAATCGTGAGGCCTGGTGATACTGCCTGTAAGCTCCATGTTCCAGCTGTGCCAGTACGCAGATCTTTTACCATAGTATCAAAAGTGAATGGGGTAGCACTTCCAACATTCACTCTTGTCGTAGCGATAGTGGCATCATTGGAAAACTCTATATTCCCACCAAAAGAAGAAGCAACGGTCGTGTCACAAGCGCCCTGCGCAAAGGTGAGGGCGGTACACGAATCTGCCCTTGCAGTAGGGCTGTGGATAGCGAACGCCCCAGCCATCATAGCGACTAGCATGAAGGTTGCAGCCAGTTTCAGGATGCTACGCTTCTTCAAAATACTCATTGAAAAAACCTTTCTTGTGTCTACACATTGCCCTGACAATACAACCGCATAAATGGGAGAGTTGGAATTCACCAATATCTCACTATTGCTCTCGTCCGAGACGAAGCGGCTTTCAATGGCGCGCTTTTTTCTCCTGCGGTGTTGTACTCAGGTTCTCTCACGTAACAAATCTGTTGATGTGGCCGCGTTCTCTGCTCCCTATGGTTAATGGTTTTCACGCAGAAGCGGCTCAGGCGTGTAATGCATTAACCTGATGGCACTCATTCAATATTTGTCCTGTCTACCGCTTGCCGTGACATCAGTAGCTTATGTAAACAGCTTTTCAGGTTATGCACCAGAGCACCGTAAAAAGTTACAGTATGGTCGACTTGCTATTTCACAAAAGCTGAGACACAGGCACAAATTTTTGAATGTTTTATTCTTAGCAGAGAATGCTTTCTATAGAAGCCGTTCTGTATTTACTATACTCGCTCCTACAATAGATAGAGGAAGAAGCGGTCTTGCAAGCGCCCCCTCATTCCTATATCCTATATATGGCAAAGCACGTTCTCACTCACAAAAAGTACTGGAGGATCTTTTCCCCTATGGCAGATACATCGTCACACGACGCCACCGGCTCAGAGACGCCAGCAGGAGACAGTGGGTTTCGCCCACTGACGCGCAGCGAGCGGCGTAACCTGTGGCTCAAAGAATACGGCGAGCAGGATTTCGCGCTCCAGGCATGGACAAGGCTGGTGGAGAGGCAGCAACTGGAGATCGAGGTCATGTTCCAGGCTCACGGCCTGCTCGTTTTCGGCGTAATGGTTAGCACCGCAGCGTACGCCCAGTTTTATATCAATATACACGAAGAAATGTACCGGGAGCAGGAACCGGAGGCGGCTGACTTCTTGCGCGAATACTACACAGCCCTGGTTCCGGAACCAGATCAGCCGGAGATCGGTCCCGAGGGCCTTCCCACCGTCTATCGCTATGTGCACCTGCGCGACGTAACGATCATGAGCGCGGGCCACAAGGTCAAAGTACCATACTGGCGTGGAAAGATCAGCGCGATAGACGGCTTCGTCATCGGAGCGAGCGCAGGAGAGTAAAAAGGGGATAGATTTTGAGTGCTGGCTGGAAAGCGGCCCCGGGCCGCTTTCCAGCCAGCACTCAAAATCTCTTTGGCGTTATATTGCTGTCTGCTCTAGAACAGAGACAACTGCTGAGGTGGTTCTTCCCTCGTCTTTGCTGGCTCGGCAGCCTTTGGAGGCGCCTCAGCGGCCAGGCGCTCGGCCTCGGCTACCACAAGAGGAATCTTTTTGAAGTCATTGCGAATAACATCTTTGAGGCTAGCCTGATGCAGGCCGGCGGCGGGATGGTACATAGCGACGCAGATATAGCCATCTTTTTTGCGCGCGCGCCCATGAATAGCACTGATCTTCTCATTGCCAAAGAACTTCGCCATCGAGTAACGACCGAGTGTTACAATAACCTGTGGATTAAGCGCGGCGATCTGGCGATCGAGATAGCCATCGCACGCCTCGATCTCCTCGGGGAGAGGATCACGATTATTTGGCGGGCGACACTTCACGACATTTGTGATAAATACATCCGCACGTCTCAGCTCGATACTTGCAAGGAGCTCGTCCAGAAACTGGCCCGCCGGACCTACGAACGGACGCCCCTGCTTATCTTCATGGAAGCCCGGTCCTTCACCAATAAATAGTATTCTGGCGCCTGGATTCCCTTCGCCGGGCACTGCTTTTGTACGACCTTTGCAAAGATTGCACTTCGAGCAGGTCGACACCTCTACAGCAACCTCCTGCAACGTCTCCTCTGAAGACATAGCACTTTACCCCTTTTCATTTATTCCTTTAAGAGTGAGGCGCAAGATGGGAGCCAGGGCCATGCGCCCTGATCTCCCATATCTGTCTGACGCAACGAAGCCTACCAGCGGCGCTCCGGCGGTCGCGGCCCAAAGCCACTATCGCGACGGGGGCCAGTATTGGGACTGCGGTTTGGGCCGCCGGGACCCATTGGCCGCCGCTGTCCAAAGTTACCACGGTCGCCATAGCCACCGCGATCACGGCCACTATTATCGCGATCACCGTAGCCGCCGCGATCTCGATTGCCGCCACCGTAGCCGCCACGATCGCCATAGCCACCGGAGCGACCTCCCATGTCACGATTGCCACCATAGGAACGGCCAGGACCACCGCGACCACCAGGGCCACGCGATGGACCACGCTCGCTATCCAGTTCGGCCTGTGAGGGCATCTCGCCGCTCAAAGCCGCGCGACGGGAGAGATTGACGCGCCCCTGTGGATCGACCTCGATCACCATCACAGTGATCTCGTCACCCACCGAAACAACATCCTCCGGTCGCATCACCTGGTAGTCAGCCAGTTGCGAGGTACGCACAAGTCCTTCTTTACCCGGAAGGATCTCGACAAAAGCGCCGAAATCAACCAGGCGGCGTACCGTACCGGTATAGATGCGACCGACCTCGACCTCTTCGGTCAGGGCGCGCACAGCATCCATTGCGTGCTGCATAGCATCGCCGGAGGACGCCGAGATGTTGACGGAACCATCATCCTCGATGTCGATCTTCGCGCCGCTCTCCTCCTGGATCTTGCGGATCATCTTGCCGCCCGGTCCAATCACAGCGCCAATCTTATCGGGATTGATCTTGATGGTCTGAATACGTGGAGCGTAATCGGACAGCTCCTCGCGTGGAGCGTCAATAGCTTCGAGCATCTTATCCATAATGAACATGCGGCCTTCGCGCGCTTGCTCCAGAGCTTTCGTCATGATCTCGTAGGTGATGCCTTTGACCTTGATATCCATTTGCAGGGCCGTCACGCCATCAGCGGTACCGGCAACCTTGAAGTCCATATCGCCGAGGGCATCCTCGATACCCTGGATATCGCTGAGCACGGCCCATTTGCCGGCGCGTTCGCCCTCGCCAGTGATCAGACCCATAGCCACGCCGGCCACCGGTGCGTGAATAGGCACGCCAGCATCCATCAGCGCCAACGTGGTGCCGCACACAGAGCCCATAGAGGTCGAGCCATTCGACGAAAGAACATCGGAGACGGCGCGAATGGTGTAGGGAAACTCGCTCTGCGCGGGGATAACCGCCGCGACGGCGCGCTCAGCCAGGGCGCCATGTCCGATCTCACGACGACCAGGGCCACGGAGAGGCTTGCTCTCGCCGGTCGAGAAAGGTGGGAAATTATAATGGTGCATGAAACGCTTGTTCTCGTTCTGACCCAGGCCATCAAGCACCTGCTCTTCGCCGGGGGAACCAAGGGTGATAACGCTCAACACCTGCGTCTGCCCGCGCGTAAAGAGCGCCGAACCATGCGTGCGTGGCAGCAGGCCAACTTCGCATGTGATCGGACGGATCGTCTTCAGATCGCGTCCATCGGGCCGCACGCCATTGTCCAGAATATTATTACGTACATACGCCTTCAGTTCCTTCTCGTAGAATGTGATAATATCCTTCAAGCGATCGGGATACTGCGTGCCCAACTCCGCCACTAGCTCATCCTGTACCAGCGCCAGGGCGGTCGATCGCGTAGTCTTATTGGGATTATTCACAGCCGCATCAAAGCGGGGGCGTACAAACTCAGCAACGCGTCCCTGCAGTTCCGTATCGGTAACGGGCGGCGTGAACGATCGCTTCGTAATATTGACCGCCTGCGCCAGTTTCTCCTGAATCTTAATGATGTCTTGCAGCGCTTCCTGACCAAAGCGTACCGCCTCAAGCATCAGATCTTCCGGCAGCTCCTTTGCGCCCGCCTCAACCATCATCACAGCATCAGAAGTACCGGCAATAGCAAGATCCAGCCTGCTGTGTGGCATCTGGGACTCGGTCGGATTGATGACCAGTTGATCATCGATATAGCCGACGCGCACCGCACCGACCGGGCCGGCGAAAGGAATATCCGACACGGATAGAGCAGCCGAAGCGCCAACGATACCCAGAATGTCAGAATCATTCTCCTGGTCTACAGAGAGGACAGTGATAACGATCTGTACATCATTGCGGTAACCTTTGGGGAAGAGAGGACGGAGAGGACGATCAGCAAGACGGCAGGCAAGGATAGCATGTTCGCTCGCGCGGCCTTCGCGCTTGATAAAGCCACCAGGGATCTTACCTGCGGCATACATACGCTCTTCTACATCAACGGTTAAGGGAAAAAAATCAATGCCTTCACGAGGCTCATCACTGCCAACCACAGTTGCCAGGATAACGGTTTCTCCGTAGCGCACCAACACAGCGCCACTTGCTTGCTCTGCCACACGACCGGTCTCAATGCTCATGACCCGGCCACCGATGACAGCTTCTTGACGGTGAATCATATTTCCTCCGACTATAGCACCCTATACAAACGCCCAGAATATCTCACAGCTATCTTTTGCCAAAACTGGGTGCAACATTCCTAAAGTACTACCTAATCGCATGTCTCACGCTGCGATCTCTTTTATCCTGATGTGTCGATTCCTGACCTGGGCGGAGAAAGTAGTCTTTGTCTATCGTCTTCGTTCGTCTCAATCTCTCTTCAACGCAATGCACTCAGTTCAGTACGAGGAGAAAATTGGAGCAGCGGTCAGGCAAAATGGACGGCGTCCACGATAACAGTGCCGACCGCATCCACAACAACCCCTTGCTTAGTGGCGCAGGCCAAGCCTGGCGATCAACGCGCGATAGCGTTCCGGGCTCTTTTTACTCAGATATGCAAGTAAACGTCGGCGTTGTCCAACTAACATAATCAGGCCCCGGCGCGAATGGAGGTCATGCTTATGAATTTTAATATGCTCGGTAAGCTGATTGATGCGCCGTGTCAGGATAGAGACCTGTACTTCAGGCGAACCGGTATCAGTTTCGTGCACGCGGGAGCTTTCGATAATCTCCGCTTTTTCTTCAACAGTCAAAGCCACGCTCTTAGATCACCTCCTATTTTAAGGTGGGGAATGACAACTATACGCTCATTATCTTCTGATCCGCCAGCCTGAGCGGTAGCTAGACGCTTCTGATCCTGACTCCTGAGCTCTGCTAGCCGCGTATGCGGCGTTGGAGTCAGGTCTAAGGATTCCGCATGCGTCGTTGGCTGGCGGAATACAGAATAGCATGGTCGGTATACTCTCCATGTCTCTAACAACGCTTCTATTCTACCAGAAAGCTGTAGACATGGCAAGAGTTGCCGACCAATGCGCTCTTCATCTAACTCAAAAGGAAGGGTTACTTGATCTGAACCTTTGCACCAACCTCGGCCATTTTAGCCGCGATCTTCTCGGCCTCTTCCTTCGAGACGGCTTCCTTGATGGCCCTGGGGGCCTCGTCCACGACAGCCTTGGCCTCTTTCAGACCCAGGCCGGTGAGCTCACGCACAACCTTGATGACGTTGATCTTGTTCGGGCCGACCTCGGTAAGGACGGCATCGAATTCGGTCTGCTCTTCAACGGGTGCAGCAGCCTCAGCAGGCGCGGCGGCGGCGGGAGCAGCGGCGGCAGCTACTGGAGCTGCGCTCACGCCCCATTTCTCCTGCAAGGTTTTGGTCAGCTGGACCAGCTCCAGCACGTTCAGTTTCTCGATATCAGCGATAATGGTATCAACAGACATGATAAGTCCTCCTTCATCAATTACTCGGCGGTCTCTCCGCCGTTAAGTTGCTCAGCACGTGCTTGCAGCACATAACATAAATCTCGCAATGGCGCGGTCAATAGACCGTATGCGCTCCCCAGCGGTCCCTGTATGGTTCCAACAACCTCAGCTTTCATCTGAAGCTTACCGCCGGGTATCTTGCCTAGATTTTCCACCTGGTCGGCGCTTAATGCGCGACCACCAAGAATGGCAGACTTGAGAACCGCTATTTTAGAGGTACGGATGTAGTCGGAAACAGCCTTCGCAGCTGCTGCCTCATCGTCGTAACCAAAAGCAACGGCGGTCTGACCATTAAAAATGCTCTTGTCCAGCTCTTTCATGTTGTTGCGCTCGCTTGCGATACGCAGCAACGTATTTTTAGCGATCTGGAACTCAAGTTTAGCCGCGCGCATCTTGTTGCGCAGATCGATCATATCTTTGACAGTGAGCCCCTGGGTCTGTACCAGAATCGCCACTGTCGCGCGACTGAGCTTCTCTGTCAGTTCCTCGATCTTCTCGGCTTTGGCCTGTGTAGGCATAAATGCTTGTCCTCCTTTCCAGGGAGATCTTTATCCTCGTTCAGAAACAACGCTCCAGGCTTCTTTCAACCAGGTGAGCACACTTCTGAATATATGAGGCCATATACGAAAAGCCTTCGGTTGATATTACCGAAGGCTGTGGAGATTTCTTATTCGTGCAGTAGGTCCAGCCCTTATGAGGCGAGGTCCGGCGGAGCCTCTCGTCAGAGCATACTACTGATCACTGAAAAGTCATTCCTCGGCAAGCCGACAGGGTTATTTACTGTATCATTTAAATGCGCCAGGGCATACTTGCTGTCTTCGGTCGACAATTGTTTGCTTATGCGATTGTTGTTATATTATACCCGCTAGAGTCCACCAGGGCAATACCCTGGCGAAATCTATCTATACGTACAGGTTACTTATGGTTTGAGCGCGGTCGCCGACGCTACGTCCAGGCGAACGCTGGGAGACATCGTTGACGAAAGCACGACGCTCTTGACATAGGTCCCTTTAGAACCGGTGGGACGTGCTCGCATTACAGCGTCCATCACCGAAGCGATATTCAAGAGCAACGCGTCGTCGTTGAAAGAGAGCTTGCCGGCAGGAATATGCAGCAGAGCCGTCTTATCGACTTTGAACTCCACGCGACCAGCCTTGACCTCGCGAATCGTCTTGTCAAGATCAAAGGTGATCGTTCCAGCCTTCGGGCTGGGCATCAAACCTCGTGGTCCAAGCTTTCTACCAAGCCGACCAACCTTGCCCATCACATCGGGAGTGGCGATCGCGACATCGAAGCCGAGCCAGTCGCCTTCGATCTGCTTGATCAGATCGTCAAGGCCGACGAAATCAGCACCGGCGGCCTCGGCCTCCGCGACCTTTTCGCCTTGCGCGAAGACCAGCACCTTCACCTCTTTACCGGTACCAGCCGGCAGCATCGCGACGCCGCGCACCATCTGGTCGGCATGACGAGGATCGACGCCGAGCTTCATATGAACCTCGACCGTGGGATCAAACTTTACATAATTGATTTTCTTGAGGAGAGAGACAGCTTCCTGGGGCTGGTACAGCTTCGTCTCGTCGACAAGCTTTTCCGCTTCCAGGTATTTTTTTCCATGTTTTGCCATTGTTTAAATTGCCCTCCTTGAGGCTATAACCGCAGTGACTTCGGGCCACAGTTATGCTATTGTAATACCCATACTCCGAGCGGTACCTTCGATGGTGCGCTCAGCCGCCTCAATATCGTGCACATTGAGGTCTTTCATCTTCAGTTCGGCGATCTCATGCAACTGCTGCCGACTGATCGAGCCGACCTTAGTCTTATTCGGAACCGGGGAACCCTTCTCGACGCCCGCCGCCGTTCGCAGTAAGAAAGCGACCGGTGGAGTCTTGGTGACGAATGTAAACGAGCGATCCTCGTAGATAGTGATTTCAGCAGGAATGATCTGACCGGCCTGCTCAGCGGTACGCGCATTGTATTCCTTACAGAACATCATAATATTGACGCCATGAGGACCAAGCGCGGTACCAATCGGGGGCGCAGGATTTGCCTTCCCCGCCGGAATCTGTAGTCGCACTACAGCTTTGATACGCTTTGCCATTTGTTTCAAACTCCTCAGAAAACTGGTTAGAACGGTTGTGATCCCTCTATCACACTCAAAAGCTCTGCATAGAAGGATGTATTAAATCTTCTCCACCTGGAGGAAATCCAGCACAACCGGAGTCTCACGACCGAAAAATGAGACCAGCACGGTCACTTTATTCCGGTCCATATTAATATCACTGACCGTACCTATAAACTCGGTGAATGGACCATCGATTACACGTACGCTCTGGCCCTTCGAGAAACTTATCTTGGCCTTTGGCTTTTCAGTCTCTTTCGTGACCTGTTTCAGAATGGACTTGATTTCATGTTCCTGGAGGGGCACCGGACGCGTCCCGGAACCCACGAAACTGGTTACGCCGGGCGTGTTACGTACTACATACCATGCCTCATCGCTCATCACCATCTCAACCAGCACATAGCCAGGAAACACCTTACGCTGTACGGTACGCCTCTGCCCCTGCTTGATCTCGACCTCTTCTTCCATCGGAACAATCACGCGGAAGATCTTATTCCGCATATCCATCGAGGCGATGCGAGCTTCAAGGTGGCTCTTTACTTTGTTTTCATAACCTGAGTACGTATGAATAGCATACCAGGCACGCTCGCCCGTCTGCGTTTCAGGCTGTGCAGGTTGTCCATTCTCGCTGGTATGTTCAGTAACCACGGTATTTTCCCTCATCATTTCCAGGCGCCGCTTAACGACCGCTAATAGCCAGGAAGAGACTGTAGAGGCCGTAGTCCACCAGACCGAGTATACCACCGACCACGACCGAAAGCACTATTACCACGAATGTCATGTTCCTGGCCTCTACGAAGGTAGGCCATGTTACCTTGTGACGGAGCTCATAGTAGGCCTCAGCCATAAAACGACCAGCACGACTGTTGCGGAGGCGTTGAAACATGCTCGGAGAAGAGTTCCTCGCATCGCGTCGCTTGCTTTCTTGCCGGGGCTGTTCTTTTTTGGGCTGCTCTTTGCGTTCCTCGCGAGCTGTTGCTCTGGCAGCCGATGCCTTCTCACGCGTGCGAGGTTCGGCCATCTGACTCCGGCTCGTAGCCTTCTTTTTGTCAGCCATTTTATTTGCCACGTTCAACCTTTCTTGATCAGTAGTGGCCGCCGCCAGCGTACACTGGCAGACTACGCCAATAAAACGCTAATCCTCTACTATCCTACTTGGTCTCACGATGGGGCACATGTTCCCGACATGTCGTGCAGAACTTCTTAAACTCAAGTCGCTCTGGATTGTTCTTCTTGTTTTTCGATGTGGTGTAGTTGCGGCTTTTGCAGGTTGTGCAAGCCAGCGTCACCACAATGCGATTTTCCTTGCTTTTGCTAGCCATATCTTCACTCCGTTCTTGTTTCTGGCCTGGCTTGCCATATGTTAGAAACTACTCTTACTATATGAAACAACGGTGGGCGCAATAGTACTTCTTGCGCCCACGCAAACGTCATATGCGCTTTAGCTCAGTACTTTGATGCAGATGCCAGCGCCGACGGTGCGTCCCCCCTCACGAATGGCGAACTTGACGCCCTCTTCCATCGCCACCGGCTGGATCAGCTCCACCGTCATCTCGATGTTGTCTCCTGGGATCACCATCTCCACGCCCTCCGGCAGCTTGATCGCTCCCGTCA
>DAOTTD010000046.1:0-41143 GCA_034438015.1 Ktedonobacteraceae bacterium
CAGGGTTTCAGCCAAATGAGGAAGAGGGCGTATCTAGACTGCAAGAGCACGGTATGGTAGACTAATCGAAAGAACACGGAGGGCAAACATCCTGGAGCGGGTAAGGAGTGCCCATGAAAGCAAGCGAGTTGTATACAGCGCGGGTGCAAGTGGTCGAAGCGATGGAGCAAGGGCTCCCCTGGCATGAGGCCACAAAGTGTGCTGGGCTTGAGATCAGTCAATCAACGGCCTATCGGCTGCGCCAACGGATGCGTCAAGGAGGCGAGCAAGCTCTGCGTGAAGGCAGACATGGACATCCTATCAAACTGCGAGGTGAAGCGCGCCAGTGGCTGGAACAGACCTGTCGGCAGCTTCCTTCTACTCCGAGCCATGAGCTCCAAACGCAGCTTGCCCAACAGTTTTCCCTTCAAGTGAGTGTGAGTCAAATCAACCGAACTCGCGCTACGTTAGGAGTGAGCAACCCGCCTCAAAGCACGAAAAAAAAGTGACCAGCCCAGTCGGAGAGTCGAAATGGCAAGAGGGGGCTGGAGGATTACTGCTGTTGGCTGCTGCGAACGCCACTGGGCTGCTGTCTCAGTTGGAAGAAGTCCTACCGATGAAGCCGCACAGCTTGTGTGTGCCTGAGCCCTTACCACAACAGCACTTCCTGCCGCAACGGAGCCTCTTACTCACACTCTTGTTTCTCCCCGTGGTGGGACTTCGGCGGTTCTGGGAGTTACGCAGCTATACCGGGCGAGAACTCGCCTTGTTGACAGGCCGAGCACACCCCTACAGTTATCGTCATACCGAACGCTTCCTGCTACAGCTTTGTGCCACCCAGGCCGATCAAGCACTGACCGAAGCCCTGGCGCGGTGGACAGCAGCCGTGTGGCAGGTAGGGGAAAGGAGTCGAGAAGCATCATCCTCCTATTTTTACGTGGATGGGCATCGCAAACCTGTCTACACCGAGACCTTAATTCCTCGCGGGTTGATTGGACGGCTCGGTAAGATTGCGGGCTGCCGTGCGCTGGTGTTACTGCACGATGAGCAAGGACACCCCCTCCTGGTCACCACCCATCGCGGCGATCTGCATCTGACTCAGGGCATACCCCAAGTGCTCACATCCTACGAGCCGGTGACCGAATCGATGCATCTGAACCACCTCGTGGTTGACCGCGAGGCGATGGCAGCAGACTTCTTGGCACAACTGAGCACCGAGGGTCGCACCATGACAACCATTCTCAAGACGAACCAATACAGCCGACTGGATGACTTCATCAACGTCGGTCCGTTCGTGCCACTCACCCTGGATCGCCAGGGGACGATCTTGCGTGAAGTCGCTCCTGCTCAGTTTCTGCTCACTCGTCCTGATCGCCAGGACGAGCCTCTCCTCTTGTCGGTTGCTTTGATCCGTGACTTGCGCAAATCGGTGCTTTGTCCGCCTTCAGAAGAAGAGCTTCCTCCTTCCTGGTGGGCAGATATCCGGCACGAAGAGGTCGCGTGGTGGCAAGAAGGCTGGCAGGCGACTGCTGCCCCGGCACCGCCGACCGAACCGAAGCTCATTCCCATTGTAACCACAGCTGAAGAGATTGATGCGCTCCACCTAGCCCAGACCTACATCCATCGCTGGTCTGCACAGGAGAATGTGATCAAGGACTGGCTTCTGCCACTTGGATTGGACATCAACCACGGTTTTGCAAAGCTGCCTGTGGAGAATTCCGAGGCTGCTAAAAAACGGGAAGCGTTGGAGAAGCGGCTGGCGAATGTGCACCGCTTCGGTGAGGCTGCGCGTTCGAAAGCCCATCGGGCAAGTGTGCTGGCCACGAAATTGTGGAAGCAAGCCAAAGAGCATGGAGAAGTGCTCTATCGCGCGCTCAATGAGCGGCTACAGGCATTGGAAGCGCAAGGGGTCTCGGAGGGAACCTACCGTGCCGAACGCAAGAAGTTGAAAGCCGAAGCGGATGCCGAGTTGGAGCCGTTGTGGCAGCGCGTGTATCGGGTCCAGGAGAAAAGCCATCAGGAGAGTAGCAAGCATGAACGGTATTGTCGTGAGCAACGCGAACTCTTACGTGCCCTGGAAGATCTGGCAGTGAGTGAGCGCGTGATGCACGAATTGGATAACCGCAAAGATCAGATCATGACCATCTGCAAGGTGGCGCTCGCGAACCTGGCGATGTGGGTCCGTGATCGTTTCTTTCCCTCTACCTATGCTCATGCCACCTGGCAGCGCTTACAACCTTTTTTTCGCTTGCCAGGTCACGTGCGGTGGGACCGAGAGGTGGTTCATGTGGAACTACGACCTTTCAATAACCGCCAACTGAACCGTGACTTGGTCGCAATCTGCCGACGGGTGAATGAGGTGCAACCACGATTACCTGATGGCAGACTTCTCATTCTACATGCGCCCTCCCTGCCTTTTGGCTGAAACCCTGGATATAGAGGGGGAACCGAAAACAGAGGCAGGTGAACGCACGCTTTTTCTCCCACAGCCAGTCGTTGATCTGCTCACGTCTCACCAGACGCGACAACAGGCAGAGCGTTTGAAGGCAGGACCCGCATGGCAACACCATGATCTTGTCTTCTGCACAAAGGAAGGAAAGCAATACTGGCCTGAAACTATTCGGCATCGATTTTACGTGCTCTTGAAAAAGGCGGGATTGCCTCGCATGCATTTTCATGATTTGAGGCATAATGCAGCTACGTTTCTGGCAAGTATGGGCGTTAATCCTAAAGTCATTCAAGAGATCCTGGGGCATAGTGGGCTAGAAATGACGATGAACGTCTATACCCACACACTCCCGTCAATGCAAAAAGAAGCAGCTGAGAAGATGAAAAACCTCTTTGAAAACCCCTCTTAAACGGGTTGTTACTGTCAATTAAACTGTCAGAAGCGGGTTTATACAGGAGAGATGCCGTATAAACCCGCTTCTCCGGCGCGCCAGAGAAGCAGGAAAGAGTGACGGTCCACGTCAACGGCCAGATATGGCTTTCCATTGCTTCTGTAGGGCGATAATTGCCCGTCAGCCTATTCGCATTTATGGTGATGGCGAACAGACCCGCGATTTTACGTATGTTGCTGATGTCGTCGAGGCGAACATACTGGCGGCGTCGCGCGAACAGGCTATCGGCAAGGTGCTGAATGTTGCCGGAGGAACGCGCATCTCTATCTATCAAGCAGTACAGTTGTTGCAGGATATCAGCGGTCTGTCCGCTTCTATTATCGCTGGGGATAAGCAATATGGGGATGTACGTCATACCTCCGCCGCTACCGCGCGCGCGGAGCAGATTCTAGGGTATCATCCCGTCGTCTCTCTGCGCGAGGGACTGACGCGCCAATTTCAATATATGCTTTCTTTGTATGGTTGTGGAAGGATAGCTTCGGCCTGAGCAGGCTCGCTATCCTGGACCGTTAACAGAAGTTGTGAGGGTGTGTCGAAGATGGATAATCATACTACGCGCAGTCAATTTCAGCCACCGTTTCATTTAGATATCGAGAGGGATACCCCTGGTGATTTTACATCCTTTCAGTTACCTACGACAGGAGCGTTACCGCCGTCCCGATTTAAGTCGGAAAGGCAGTTTGCTGCGTCAGGTCCGCAGCCAGGATATACCTGGTTGAAGCCAGTTCCGTCGCCAGGGCCGCTGGCCCTGCCCCGCTTCGCATTCCCTGTGAAGCCTCTGCGTATGAAGTCTGTACGGAAGAAAATAATGCTGCTCGCCCTTTTCGTGTTGCTGTTCGCTATTGCGTTTTTTGCCTGGTTGAGTGCAAGGGCTGCGGATGTAATCCTCTACCAGGTGAGCGCACAAAATGCAACCCGGTATATCAGCGGCGGCGGCATGGTCTACCCTCGTCAACAGCTCTCGCTTTCTTATCCTTTACCTGAAAAGGTCGTTGCTGTTTTCGTGAAAGCAGGCGACCAGGTTTCTCCCAACCAGTCATTGTTGAAGCTTGATCCAACCCAGCTCGATGCTCAGATCAAGCAGTTGTCGGACGATGTTGCCGCTGCCCAGGCATATCTCGCTTCTGTCTCGACCAGCGGTACCGCATCCACAATCGCCCTGGCTCAGCAGCAGTATTCTCTAGCAAAAAGTAAGTACAACGCTTTTGTCGCCGGGTCTTCGTCTCTTCTATTGCACGATGGCAACCTGACCTCGCCTATGCATGGCGTTGTGACGAAGGTGAATATCGACCCCGGCGAGGTTTTTGCTGCTAATACACCTCTACTTACCATTATGGATGAGTCCACTGTGATTGTTCATGTGAAAATACCGCTGGCCAATCTTTCGCAGGTGCATACTGGCATGCAGGCGATTGCGACGCCGTCCGCGCTTCCTGATCTCAATTTTAAGGGTACCGTCAGTGCTATTATACCGCAGGCAGACCCTCAGACCGATACATTTGAGGTGTGGGTGAGCATTGAGAATTCCAGCAAAACGCTCTTGCCTGGTATGAGCGCCTTTGTCCGCATTCAGTCCTCGAGCCATGCCTTTGTGGTTCCTCGCCCCGGTATATTGAGTCCCGATAAAGAAGCGGTTGCTTTTGTTGTACGCGATCAGCATGCGTATGTCCAACATGTGCACGTAGCAGGTCAGGTTGGAGACGAACTCCTTGTCGATGCTGGACTGGCGCGGGGCGACAACATTGTACTGGTCGGACAGTACCAGTTGCGCGACGGTCAGGCCGTTCATATCCAGTCCGTGGAGAAATAATCGTCCGGGCGAAATGTAGATAGATGGGAGAGCGATCATGATTATTATGCGGTACGTTCCTGTCCTGCGCCGATCTGTAGCAAGTGCGCAAAATATAACTCCTGCGCTGGCGAGTTGTGCTTTGCTCGTCGCAAGCTTTTTACCGTGGCTCAAGGATCCTCTTGGGAAGGTGTATTCGGCCTGGCAACTGTCGCTGTATCCCGATTGGGGCATAAGTAGTATGAGCTATGGTTTGCTCTGCCTCATCTGTAGTGCGTGTATCCTTCTTGTTGCAAGAGCTGGCAAACCGTTTAGGGGTCGCTGGTACTCAGCCACTCTACGTTGCCTCTGTCTCGTCCCTGCCGTGCTCTTTTTATTACAATACCTCTGCGTCGACGCTTCTTCGCTTATTCAACTGGCGCACCATGAGCTTCAATTTCTACTGATGCAGCAGCACTTCGGCTACCAGGCGACGACGCAGCTCTTTCCCTTCAGTCCGCTTACATTACAGACTTCAACTTTACTGGAGAGACTGCAGCTTCTGCTAGATCAGGTCTCGCCGGGACCGCCCGTGCTGAGTGCGTGTGCCGGGTGGTGGTATAGCATCTCTCTGAGGAGACCGGCGGGGTGCGCCGGTGGCTTGTGGTGGTATAGCCTTTTCTGTGGAGTCTGCGTCTGCGTATTGCTGGTGATGCTTATGCGTGCCCCTTCAGGAATGCTCTGTGAATATGCTGCGAAGGAGGCGCTGGCGTCCGGCAACTATGCCGGGGCGCTCAACTTGCTGGATGTTGCGCGTATGTTTACCCCTGAACTTGAGCAGGTCGCTTCCTATCATAGCGAGCGCGGGCAGGCTCAATACTTTCTTGCACCTGCTCAGCCGACGCTTGATAGCCAGGTGTATCTTGCCAGGGTATACCGTGGGCAGGGAGACTACCAGGAGGCGTACCAGCAGTTGCTTGGGGTCTGGCGCGTCGCTCCTTCGGTCTCCTGGGTGATCGACGAGATGGATGTTACCCTTGAGAGCCTGACAGAATCTCTCCGGCCACTACGGGGCGTATCCACAAAGCGCGTTGCCAGTGACGATGCTGCGCTGCCCTGGCTACAGATCCTCATAAAGGTGGACCCTTCTAATGTTTATGGCTTCTATATGGCAGGACGTATTCAATATGACCTGCACAACTATACGGCCTGCGTTGACTATATGTCCCTGGTCATACAGAAATGCGCCAATGCCGCTGTGCAATCGTCGGCGTACACCTATAGCGCCTTAAGTGAGGCGGGACTGGGGCACTATGCTGTTGAGCGTCTGCAACTGTTCAAAGCCGTTTCACTTGATCCGAATTATCATAATAATACTGCTCGTGAAGAACTATCGGGGTTACATTAGAGGAAGAAACGAAGGGGTGGAAGATGTTTATCCTGCGACGTATGGTATGGATCTCTCTGTTGTTTGCCTGTATGGGTGCAAGCTGGTTCTCGTATCAATGCTTTCTCGTGCCCCAGCCGCTGCGTTTCAGCCCCGATTGGCAAGGGGCAAGATGGATACAGGCCGGTGATGCTGCTGCTCCCGTGGCCTATTTTCGGCAGGTTGTCAGCGTAAATGACGTATTCGATGCCGCCTTTGTGACAGTCGCTGCCAGTCAGGTCTTTCGCCTGTACATAAACGGTACTTTTATCGCTTCGAATGGATCGGATTTTTTGCGTGATGGCTCCCCACTGGCCTACATGTATGATGTAAATGCCTTTCTGCATACAGGACAGGATGTGATCGCCGTGCGCGTTGCCAATGTTGATAAACAGGTACCTTGTGTACGGATAAATTTAGGTCTCGTCAACGGCAGCTCTGTCTCCTATAAAGTGTCAGGACCTGGTTGGCAGGCGACAGGACTGAGTACGCTGGTCTATCCCCGGTACGTAGCAAATTCGAATGCCTGGGCTACTGCTAATTTTGTCGCTGTCTGGCTTCCGGCTGCTACTGCGCATAATTCGGCATCGTCGCCCTCCCTGGCAGTGAATCCCTTGTTGTATGAACGGCCCATTGCCTCTCGCTGGCTGAGCGCCGGAGCATTTCATGACGCGTATTTTTTATGCCAGTTGCCTGCGAATAACGCTTCGGCCTGGTTGCGTCTTGCCGCGACCGGCACGGCGAGCGTCTTTATTAATGGTCATCTACTCATTATCTGGAATGGCCAGGCACCTGTCCCCAGGCAGAATTTAGCCGGTTTCCTGGGTGAAGCCAGGACTGCCCAGCCCTATCGAGCATACCTTGCTCCAGGTATCTACAATATTGCTCCCTATCTGCACGCGGGTACAAACACACTCGCTGTCCATGTAGTGGCTCCCGGCGTGAGCGCGGCGCGTGTGGGATTGGATGACGTGAAGGCCGCCCTCTCGCTGGATCTGCTCTTGAGCGATACACAGGGACACGATAGCTGGTTTACATCTCCTTCCGTCTGGCATGCGTCCGCTCGCTCCGTGGATGGCTGGACGAATGGAAGCACTGCCACCCTGCGCTGGCCGGCACCCCTCCTGGTCGCACGTCCAGCCGTGAGCAGCACATTGTATCTGCCCGGCAGTGCTAACGCCCAGAATACACAGATATTTCCATTGCTACTTGTAAGTGAGGATGTCTTGCTGATTTCGAGCAGCGTGATTATCTTATGGCTGCTGATGTCGCTGGTATTGTGTCGTTATCATAGTTCCTACCAGGCTGCCTGTGAGACGGCAAGCATAGCCTACGTGCCTGCACTTGCCTGCGAGGCTGTATTAATTGTTCTCGCCCGCGAATCGCTGCTGCCGCAGCCTTTCCCTTATACCTGCCTCTGGGGAAGTATCCTTATCATGATCGTTATCTTTTGCTATACTTTGCTCTGGCTCAATGCGTACAATGGGCGACTAAAAGATCGCGCATATGCCGCAAAATTGCCTCCTTTCTTCTCCCAGATGTACACTAAATTATGTGCGCTTCTCCGGCTACGTACGCATAAACGCTATCCATATCTACCGGTACGCCTGGAGGCATGGATTCATCACTACGGGGCCATTGTTCCGCTTATACTGATCGCACTGCCTCTGGCCCTTTACGATCTGCCATATGAGCCTTACTGGCAAGATGAGCTATCGAGCTATTATGCCGCGCGTGGCATCCTGGCTCATGGACTTCCTTTCTTTCCATCGGGGTTTCTCTACGAGAAGGCTGAGCTCTATTCATATCTCCTCGCTCTATGGACCGCCCTCTTCGGAGCTTCCGGTGCGCGCTATATCAGTGCTATTGAGTATATCGTGAGCATTCCTCTTCTCTACTTCGTGGGTTGCTACTTCTTTAACCGGCGCATCGCCCTTCTGGCGACTGCAATGCTGACGCTTGCGCCAACCGCGCTGGTGTGGGGGCGCCAGGTTCGTATGTATGAGCAGGCCCAGTTACTGACTTTGCTGGTTATCTACCTGTTCTACCGGGCCGTTCAAGAGCCACGACGCGTGCGCCTGGTATACATAGCGATGTTCTGTCTCGTGATGGACTATTTGAGCCACGAGGAGACGTTTATCATCTTGCCTGCGCTGGTTGCTTGCGTACTCTTGCTGAGCAGGGACACACAGCATCGTTTCCCCTCAGTGCTCTATCAGAAACACTGGTGGTACGCGCTATGCGCCGGAGCAATGTGTATTGCTGTGCAGTTGCTCCTGACGCGCCTGACCCATCCTCCCGTGCTGGGCACGGATAGTAGTGAAAGACCTTTTGTTCAATTCTCGACCGACAACGTTTCATATTACCTGCATCTTCTCTTCTTTCCGTCTACACTGGCGGGTGGCACCCTGCCGCTGATTACCCTGAACTCAGTTCTGGCCCTCATCGGTTGTGTCTATGCAGGGTGCGAGCGCAATCCCTGCGCGAGATACTGCGCCCTTTTCCTGAGCCTCTCCTTCCTGACCCTGATGCTGGTGTTTACCATGCGAGCCGATCGCTATTTCTATCCATTGCTACCTGTTTACTACCTTGTTGGCTCATACGCATTAGTGAGGATGCTAGATGCTTTCTGGATCTTTGCGCGCTCTTCTCTAGCGCAACGTTCATGGGGGGCAGGTTCTGTCCCAGGAACGTATCTCTCCTGGCATGTGCGCTGGATGCTGAGGGGCAGCGAACTACTTATCTGTGCCTGTGTGTTGCTTATACCAATGCTTCCCATTAGCAACTACAGCCTCTTTGTCAGTCGCTTGACTGGCCTTTCATATCATCGCCATTATCCCGATTACGATGCTGCCGGACAATACTTGAAACAGCACTGGCAAAAAGGCGATATCGTGATCTCTGTCGCGCCCGACTTTAGCGTCTACTACTACACTGGGCACGTTGACTACTTTTTTTCTCTTGATCGCGCACTGTTCCTGTTCGAGCGTAACGGCCACATCGTCGATACTTCTATCGGCGCGATAGCGCTGCTCAACCAGGAGGATCTACTTTCCGTGCTTGCTACCCACGCGCGGGTCTGGATCATCTCGGATGACGCCGAATACCAGGCCCAGGTCGCGAAGCGCTTTACATTCCCACCCGATTTTCATATTGTTTTTGAAGGATACGGTTCCGCGATCTACCTGCGGGGAGGATAGTAAATTCATCGAAAAAAGGGTTGACAGGCCGGGCGAAGAGTGGTATCATTCGCCGTGTTGAAGGAACCGCCTGTATGCGCAGGTGAACCGGTGATTATAGCGAAGAGGGTACACCCGTTCCCATCCCGAACACGGCAGTTAAGCTCTTCAGCTCCGATGATACTTTGGGGGCAGCCCCACGGGAAAATAGGACATCGCCGTTTCACCCGCCCACATAGGCGGTTTTCTTTATGCTCGTCTGCATGTTCCGAGGTTCTTCATCTCCCTTGTCACCAGCCATGAACCGAATTTTGTAATGTACATCGCATGCGCATCTGGGACGTGTCAATTCTGGTTAGCGCTGGCAGGCGGCAACCTCCTCGATCAGGTGGACCGCCTCCTCGGGCCCTGGCATGGCGGCGATTTCGCGCTGCAGACGACGGGCGTTCGCGCGGTAGCCGGGTTCATCCAGGAGAGCGAGAACGCTTTGTCGGACGGTCGATGCATTGACGTGCTGGGGCGTCAGGCACAGCCCGGCACCAGCTGCGCGGACGAGGTCGCCGACGACGTACTGATCAGCCCCCTGTGGCAGAATCAGTAGTGGCAGGCCCAGCGCCAGCGAACTTAACGTTGTGCCAGGACCGCCATGACAGATCACCGCTGAGCAGCGTGGAAGGAGCAGCTCGTGTGGCATGTAGTGCTCTACGTGCACATTTTCAGGCCATGGCCCAAGCGAGGCCGGATCTCCTTCGAACCCCATTGTGATGAGCACATCCACATCCAGACTACTCAGCCCGTCGATCACGCTTCGGAACATCGAAATGTCACCGTTGGTACCCATATTCGTTCCGAGGGTCATGTGTAGGAGCGGCGCCTCCCGCCGGTTCTCAATCCATGCTGGCAACCGCTCGCCTGGTAACGAAGGCATCGAGGTAGGGCGCAGCGGACGCATACCCTCGCGTTTGCGTGCCAACTCGTAGGGCTGGAAGCTGGGAGGCGTGATGTCCAGGCAGAGGTGGCGATAGAGCCCCGCCATCGGGTCGGGAGCGAGGCCGTGCTGTTGCCAGAGTGGGGCAACAGCATCAGCGATCGCGTCGATAATCCGGTCATCGAAGCGGAAGCCGAGCGTCTGATTGACGCTGGGAATACCTGCACTCGCTGCGGCGATCGGACCGGCGAACTCCCAGGTCTCATGCAGGATGACATCCGGGCGCCAGCTTCGCACTAGCGGCTCCAGGTCGCTGAGCATGGCAGGCGCCAGGATCTCACCGAACAAGTGGGGCGGGTACCAGTCGAGGATCTCATCTGGTTTGAGCTGGTTGTATTCCCGGTCGGGGTAGCGCTCTGCCAGCAGCTCGAAAGCCGCGCCGGGGGAGATCCCCGCGTCAAAGACCGAGAAGCCTGCGGCCTCGGCGCGGGGACGAAGATCGGAGCCAGTGGCTATGGCCACCTCATGGCCCGCATCCGCAAGCGCCTTGGCGAGCGGTAGAAGCGGCTGGAGATGGCCGTAGGCGGAGACGGAGGTGATGAGCACACGCATTGTTTTATCGTTTCTGCTCCTTTTTCAACTCGAAGCCTGTGCCGACACCGGGACGAGACCAAGCTGTTGTAACATACTAAGCTGGTCCTGGATGACCCACGCCTCGACCACCTTGCCGCTATCAAGGCAGAGAAGAGAGATGCCTGGAATGGTAAATTGCTTGCCGGTCGGGGGCATGCCTAGAGACGCTCCTTGATGTGTGCCACGCATCGTCCAGCGGACCACGACCCTGTCCCCCTCCGCGATGATGTCCTCAAGCGTGAGGTTCAGATCAGGAAAAGCCGTCAGAAGCATAGTGATAGTTTGTCTGACGCCCTCGATCCCACCTGGCGCGCCTGGAGGAAGAGAGCGATCGATGATATTGGGAGCGACGAATGCATCGACTCCGGCCATATTCTTGTTGTTGAACACTTCCTCATAGAAACGACGCGCGAGTGCCTTGTTGTCTTCGGTTGACATATTGTTCTTTTCCTTTCATGCTTGATTTCCCTTCGGAGTTCTAGACCTCAACGGGCGTACTGCTGTCCGAAGGAACTCCAGCAGCACACGTTACCTTCCATCAGGCCGTGGCGATCACGTAATGGATGAGATTCTCCTGCCGGTAGCCTCCACCCGGCGTCCTGAATGGCACTAAGGACGTGAGGACAGCCTGCTTGATGGTCTCTTCACCGGCAGCCCGAACGGCTGCCGCCAGGGGGCCGGAGGAATTGATCGTTTTCCACGCCGCTTCGTCGTCGGGATACTCAAAGGGGCATGAGACATCACCACTTGCGCGTATGGTCAGCCCTATCTGTTCCATCAACGCTTCCAGCTTTCCCGGCTCTGCGAGTGAAAATGTCCTGGCTGCAGGAGGTGGCGACGGAAGACAGGCCATCACCGCTTTGAGGGTCGTGGAGAATTCGCTGTCCTCCGTCCTTCCGGGTGTTACCATTGCGACATATCCGCCTGGCCTGGCGACCCTTCTGGCCTCCCGCAGTGCATTCAGCGGGTTATCTGCGAACTGGAGGGAATTAAATCCGGTGACTACATCAAACGAGGCATCCGTATAGGGTAACTCTTCCATTTCTCCACAGCGAAAATCGCCGCTGGGGACGCGCTCGCGCGCAATGACGAGTTCGGCTTCGGACGCATCCAGTCCTGTGACGTCAGCTCCCAGTTTTGCGGCAAGCTGGGCCGCCATGCCTGTTCCGCAGCCAATATCCAGCAGGCGCGTCCCTCTGCCCACGTTCGTCTTATCCAGGACCACGTGGTAGATGGGCAATGCCATTTTTTCCATCAGGTCCGCCCAGTTGCGTGCCTGTACTCCCCAGACGTGGCCTTGTGCCTGTGCTGATCCCATTGTGTTTGCTCCTTGTCACCTGCCCGCTTGCTTAGCCAATCCTGCTCGCGTCCTGGAAGTCGAAGAGAACGCATGGCTCATCGCCGACGACCCAGGCATCATGTCCTGGTGGGGTAATACCGATATCACCTGGCCCAAAGTCGTCTACGGTGCCATCGTCGAGCACCGTGCGAAAGTGCCCGGAAATGACGTAGGTAAAATGGGCTCTCTGGCAACTCTGCGTCCCTGCGATGGGTCTCATATGCTCGGACCACTTCCAGCCTGGCTCACAGGTCATTCTGACGATGGGCATATCACCAAAATTAACGATTTCCATCTTCGCCTGTGGGGGTGTGCGCGTCTCGTCTGGCGCATTGAAGCTCTTCTTTTGGGATGTTGACATGGATGTTCTTTTCCTTTCTTGCTTGATTTCCCCTCGGAGTTATCGGACCGAATGAAGTCAAAAAGAGATCCCTGAGCGCTTCAGGGGATTCGGCCTCCTGTCACGTGCTTGAGTGCGACGCGCTGATCCTATCGCCAATCGGAGATGAGGTAGACATCTGGTCGATTGTACCCAGCCTCGTTGGGCCGTTGCATGGCGATCCCATACATCTCGGTGCGGAAGCCGCTTTTGAGCAGGTGACGATATGCCTCGTCGCAACCCATGTTGACTCCAGCAACCACATGCGACATACCCGATGCCTCAGCGAACGCTTCGCATGCGCTCAGTAACTGGGTAAAATGCTGTCCTGCTGCCCGTCCGGGACGCACGGCTCCAAACTTGACATAGCACGCGCCGCTTCCAGCCTCAGTGCCTGCGCCGCAGTGACAGACAGCAAACCCGACCAGGTGCGTATCGTCCAGCAGGAGCACGCTGTCGCCAAGCCGCTGCTGCTGGACGGCCTGAATTTCCCGCTCCAAATCGAGTCCCTCATAGATGGCATCGGTCAGCTCGCGGCAGGCAGCCACATATGCTCTTTGCTCGCTCTCCTTGAGATCAGAATATTTTGACCAGTGTGTCACAAGACTCGTTTGCGGTGCGACCGCCTTTGACATGATCGGCGTGAGGAATCGTGCGAAGAAGCCAAACTTCTCATACAGATGGATGTGTTTCGGGCTGTGCGGGAAGGTGAAGAGTCCGGCATGCCTGGTTCCCCACTCGGAAAACTTTTCCATGACGGGCTGCATGAGGCGTTGGGCGATGCCCTGATCCCAAAGATCAGGACGTATTGTGAGTGGGCCGAAGAATCCCATGCTTCCCCAGTTGCTGGCGACATTGGTCCCGACCAGCTCGCCATCGACCGCGGCAGCAAAAACCCGTGTCGGATCGGCTTTCCAGCGAGTCCGCAAAGCGTCTGAATCACCCGCAAACGTTTCCGGGTTGGGCAGGCCAATGAATGTGCCGAAAGCCACGCGGAAGATGCGATCGGCTGTATCCAGTTCACTTTCCTGGAGGGAGCGAATAGTAACGTCTAGAAGTGCACCTGGTCTGTGTCGTTGAGATTCCATACCTTCTCCTTACTGTTCTTTAACTTTGCAGTCAGTCGGTCTGATAAGGAAGTATAGCTAGAACATGTTGCCTTGCCATTGTGGAAAGTACCAATAAGCGGGAGAAATCAGTACGTATCTTTTTTGGAGGATACTACGTAGTTAGCGGGTAGAGATCAGCCCTTTTTCAACGGCCCAGGCGGCGATCTGCGCTCGCGTGGTAAACCCTAACTTCCCCAGGATATTGCTGACGTGTGCCTCTGCCGTCCGCTCGCTCACCACCAGGCAGGCGGCAATCTCCCGATTGCTCCTCCCCTGGGCCACGAGCGCCGCCACTTCGCGCTCACGCGCAGAGAGTCCACCATACCTGCTGCTGGTCAACGCCTCTGGAGAGAGCAGCTTTTCCTGCGGGAGCGAGGCCAGGGCTGTCCGCAAGAAATGCTCTCGCAGCGCGGTTTCATCAATCGTTCCGGCCAGCCTGGCGATAATGTCACGGGCCTCACTCCACTCGCGCTGCGCCTGGTCCTCGCGCTTGAGCAGGTGGTAGACCTGTCCCAATGAGCGCTGGATGCGCCAGAGAGTCGATGGGGCTTGACGCTGCTGCGCGCCCAGTTTGGCGTCTTCTAGCGCTGCCGCCGCTTCCTTCAGGCGCTTTAATGCAAGCAGAGCCTCGCCTTTCGAGGCCAGTAGATGAGGGATGGGCTGAGGGCGCGCATCGCCGGGAGCGGACACAATCAATTGCTCTGCAATGGCTAACGCACGAGCCGCCTCCCCCTGCGCCAGCGCAAGTTCGCCCCAGGCGCGGGCCGCCTGTCGCTCAAAAAAGTTGACCGGTTCCTGATCGCGTGGCAAGATGGTCTCGAGCGCTGCTTCTGCGCGAGGAAATTCTCGCCTGAGAAGGTAGGCCAGCGCCAGGTACGGTGTCAGATAGCCAATCCAAATCATCGAGCTGCTTGCCTGTGCGCCTGCTAACGCGGTTTCTAAACAAGCAACCGCCCTGTCGGGTTCAAGCAGCAAAAGGTACAGTTGACCCAACGCGCCGTGAGCAGCAGCGATCCACTCCTGATGTTCGATGCTGGTGGCGATACGCAGGGCCTCGTGTGCATGGACAAATGCCGGACCGAACGCCCCGAAGGAGGACAGGACCCACGTGGTGGCCATTTCGACAAAGGCCTGCCCCGATGGTGAGTTCGTCTGACGCGCCAGCCGTAAAGCTTCTTCGGTATCCTGCACACATTCCTCGCATGTTCTCAGCGAGCTGAAAGTGGACTCAATCGTCTCTGGAGCTGAGTCCATAGCTCGCACAGCAAGAGTAGAGGACAGTTTTTGCAGGTCGCCCAGGGTACGGAACAGCTCAATCACTCGTCCAAAGAAATCCTTCACCGCCCTGGCCGGGTCTCCCGTGAAAAAAGAGGCCCCACCAAGCATCTCAAGCGTCTCAGCTATACCCTGTCTGTCGGCTCGCATTTCAAACAGACGCAGCGCCTCCTGATGGGCCTCGAGTCCCTCCTGGATTCGGCCTGTGTTCAGCAGCCAGTTGCCCAGGCGATTGAGGCTGCGTGCATGCAGCGTGGGATCAGCAAGTTCCTCGGCCAGCGCAAGCGCCCGGCGGAACCACACCTCCGCCCGTTCGTAATCGTGTCCGGTCCACAGAAAGCCGAGGGACAGCATACTCTGCCATTCCATCAGGCGATCCTGAACGGTGCGGGCAGCGTCGAGCGCGCGCTCGTAATCGCCACGCGCGCGCTCAAAGTCACCCAGCGTTTCATACGCCTGTCCTCGTGCCAGGTAGAGGTGAGGCGGTGGCGTCTGGGAGAGGTGATGGGCTGCCTCGACGGCACGGGTGAAGTGGTCGATGGCAGCCTGCTGAGCGTAGAGCGTCAAGGCTTTTTCTCCCGCCTCTTGCAAGTAGGCGAGCGCTTGCTCCCACATGCCTGCCTCATAACTATGAGAGGCCAGGTCTTCCAGGTATCTCTCTCGGAGGGGGGAAGAGGTGGAAAGCCGCTCCAGCGTTTCGGCGAGGCTGCGATGCAATGCTTGACGCTCACGCAGCAGCAACTCGGCATAGATGGCCTGCTGGGTCAGCGCGTGGCGAAAGGCAAACTGGTCTACCCCCTCTTCAACCACCAATTGGGCGGCCATCACCTCTTTGAGCAGGGCCAGTAAATGCCCTTCATCGCAGCGCATCATCTCCTGGAGCAAGGTGACATTGAAGCGCCGCCCGGCCACCGCAGCAAGCGTGACGAGGCGTTTGGCATCCGCGCTCAAGTACACGGTCCGCTGCTGCACGGCTTCCTGGACACTGCGAGGCACGGGTGCCCGCTGTGTGGTGCGCTTCCAGGTCCCATCGATACACACCAGCTCCCCGGTGGTCATGAATGATTTGAGGAGTTCTTCGACAAAGAAGGGGTTGCCCTCGGAGCGCGTGGAGAGCGTGTCGAGCAGATCAGCATCGATCCCCTGCTTCGTCTCCAGCATGGCGTGCAGCATGGCCGCAACCTCCGTGCGAGAAAGGCGTTCAAGTGCAAATTCCTGCGCCAGGTGTTCCCGATCGAGTTGGGTCAGCCATCGCCTCAACTGTGGATAAAGTTCCTCGCTGCGATAGGTGACGAGCAAGAGGAGCGGCACCTGTCGGCAGCGGCGTGCCAGGTGCAGCAGCAAGTCCAGGCTGAGATCATCACACCAGTGGATGTCCTCCACCACGAGGAGCACGGGGTGCCGTGCGGCTTGCTCCGTCACAAAATGGGTCATGGCCGCGAAGAGCCGCCGCTTCTCCTCTTCCGGATCGACAGAGGGTGGCGTGGGTAAGGTCGCCAGGTCAGGGAACAGCAGCACCAGGTCGGGCAGCAGGCGAGAGAGCGTCGAGGCGAAGGAGTGCATGGGGTCTGGCAGAGAGGTCGGAGCCCGACGAGCAAAATACGCACGGAAGAGATCCAGCAGCGGCGCATACGGGGACGTGCTGTCCGTCTGGAAACACTGTCCCTCAAGGAGGAGAAAGCCGAAAGCCTCGGCAGAGGCTTTGGCCTCAGCCACCAGGCGTGATTTGCCGATGCCCGCTTCCCCAGAAACCAGGGCCACCTGCGCCTCTCCGCTGTGAGCTCGATCGACGAGCAAGCGAAGGGTTGTGAGCTCCTGCACGCGACCGATCACGACTGGACAGGTGATTGGGGAAGGAAACCGTGCCTCCATCGTCTGCTATCCTTTCAACAGTTTCAGCTTTTCTTTGACCTATGCTCGACTCACCTGCGTGTAGCGCACCGTGGTCCCTATCGCTGGCGTCCCCCTCATGGTCACATGGCCCAGATAATAGGCCAGCTCTTCCAGCGTCCAGCTGGCCTCGCGGGCGCGATGCGCAAAATCGTGGCGTAAATCATGAAACGAGAGAGCAGCAATCAGCTCCCACTCCTCGTGGTTGGTATGTCGCTTGAGGCCCTGGAACCATTGGTGAATGCCATCTTCGGTGGACCGACATGGGTGTGTTCTACGAGCAGATGCGCGACATCACTCACGCGGCACCCCGCCCAGTACCCCAGAGCGAAGATCGCTTTGCCGCGCAGGTCGCCCTCCTTCTCAAGCAGGTTGTGCAGGACGAACCGCTGATCCGGGGAGAGCACGCGGGGAGCCAATGTCTGTTGCGCTTTGATCTCCACCCCACGGGTCGGGTTGCGTGTCAGGGCTTGCTTCTCCTCAATGAGCCACCAACCTGAAGAAATGCAAGCGGGAAGCCATCGGCATCGCAAAGAGCAAGAGACGGTGCTAGAATGGTCTTGTGGCTACATTGCGCACTATGTCAGCGTCGCGCATTTTGCCCCATGAAGAGGGTTGAATGCAGCTTCAACCCTCTTTGTTTGCGTTATGAATAGAAGTACTCAGACCTTGATCTGATCGACATACTTCTCGGCGTAGTCCCCAACGATAGGTAACTTGAAGTATTTTCCCTGGAAGCCATTGATCATCAGGACAATCCAGCCTACAAACCCTACAAGCAACACTACCCATGATAGTAAGCCGAGGAAAGGAATTCCGATGGCCCCCATAAAACTAATCAGGATGTTTATCACACTTAATCCACCAAAGAAGAGGATAGACTGCATGGCATTGAAGCGCACAAAGCGATTCTGTTTCTCGGTGAGAAAGATGATGAGTCCCGAAATCCAACCAAAGACGTAGCTCAGTCCCGCCGCGACGTTCTGTGTCAGGCCGATCGTCGTGGGGCCTTCCGGGCCTGGCTGTCCGTACTGCTGCTGATAGTTGCCCGGCTGCCCATACTGCTGCTGTCCATAATTGGGCTGCTGGTAGCTGCCCTGTTGTCCGTAACCGGTGCCCGGCTGCTGGTAGCCGCCTTGTTGTCCATAACCGGCGCCTGGCTGCCCATACTGCTGTCCACTGTACGGGTCTGTGGGCTGGGGCTGCTGGGGCTGCTGGGGCTGTTGCGGTGGGTTGTAGCCGCCGTATCCCTGATTGGGATACTGGCCCTGCTGGTTTGGATCCTGTCCCTGATAACTCATGATAAAATCCCTCTCTTCTTTACGAATATAAGATCGTTTTGATAAGAGACATATACATATCCCTTTTCAGTAAAGGCGGATAGAAGAAAATCGTTTTCTTATCCATGCTTCACAACACCAAAAGATGCCTCCGTAAGTGTACCAATAGTATACCGCGAAAGGCAATAGTTGTGAACTGCCTCGATGCTTTGCTATAGGTACGTTCTCAACGCTTGTCTGGCGGCATAAGAGGTCCAGGAGTCGGCCTCTTTTCCTTCACTGATATTACTTATCTACTAGTAGAACGAACCAGGCAGGCAATTATCTCGTGTCAGTATTACCTTGCTCTGCACGAGCCTGTGGATAAAAATTCGGCGGTATAGAATCGGGGGGCGGGATAATGAGCGCTGTAGAATCCTGCCCGTCCGCTTCGTCCCGCTCATCGGTGGATACGCTGCGTAGATTTTGCTCATGCAAGAGAGGCATGCGCTCGTCTAATCGCAGTGGGAGCGGTTCCACTTTCCTTTGCTCGTCTGGTCCCGGCTCTTCATCGTTTGAGGAAGAAGCTTCGAGCAGTGCCGCCTCGATCACCTGGTCTATGTTTTCGACCAGGGTGAAATGGATGCGTTGTCGAACCTTCGCAGGGATGTCGTTCAGATCTTTCTTGTTTTCGGCAGGTATGATTAACCTGGTAATGCCCGCCTGTTGCGCTGCCAGCACTTTTTCCTTCAGTCCGCCGATGGCGAGGACGCTGCCCAATAGCGTCACTTCGCCCGTCATAGCGATGTCGCCGCGTACCGGGCGACGCGTGAGCGCCGAGACGAGCGCTGTGGCGATCGTGATGCCCGCCGATGGACCATCTTTGGGGATGGCGTTCTCGGGCAGGTGGATATGCAGGTCTGTGCCATCCTGAAAGTTTGGATCTATATGCAGCATATCGGCGCGCGTGCGAATATAAGAGAGCGCGGCTATCGCCGATTCGCGCATGACATCTCCGAGCTGGCCGGTGATCATCAGGTCGCCCTTGCCAACCATCGTAACTACCTCTACCGGCAGCAAGATGCCACCGTTTTCTGTAACTGCCAGTCCCATTGCGCTGCCCACCTGGGTGCGTAGCAATGGTGGTGCGTTATTGTAGCGCGGAGAGCCCAGATACTGTTCCAGGTTGCTTACAGTGAGACGGATATGCGTACCTGGCTTCTCAAGCACGCGGCGCGCGGCTTTGCGGCAGATGTTCGCCAGTTGCCTTTCGAGGTTACGCACCCCGGCCTCACGCGTATAGTCGGTGACGATATGCTGCATGGCTGGTTGCCGGATTGTGAGCTGCTCTGGCGTTAGACCGTGTTCGCGCAGCACTTCTGGCAGGAGGTGGCGCAGTCCGATGTTGACCTTCTCTTCAAACATATAGCCTGGCAGATCGATGATGTCCATGCGGTCTGCCAGCGCGCGCGGGATCTGGTACTTAACGTTGCCTGTGCAGATGAAGAATACCTCGGAGAGGTCGAAGGGCATTTCAAGGTAGTGATCGGTAAAGCTGCTGTTCTGCTCGGGATCGAGGACTTCGAGCAGTGCCGCGCCTGGGTCGCCGCGATACTCCGAGGAGAGTTTGTCGATCTCGTCGAGCAGGAAGACCGGGTTGCGCACACCTACCGTTTTCATGCTCTGAATGATGCGCCCCGGTAGTGCGCCGACGTACGTGCGGCGATGTCCGCGAATCTCGGCCTCGTCGTGCACTCCACCCAGCGAGATACGGGCGAACTTGCGTCCGAGCGCACGTGCTATAGAGTAACCCAGCGAGGTTTTGCCGACGCCCGGAGGCCCGATGAAGCAGAGGATCTGCCCCTGGCTTTCGCTCTTGACCAGGCCACCACGGCTGGCGAACTGCTGGCGCAACTGGCGCACGGCCAGGAACTCGATGATGCGCTCTTTGATGCCTTCGAGCCCGTAGTGATCTTCGTCGAGGATGCGGCGCGTTGTCTCGATTTCGAAGACGTCTTTGCTGCTCTCGATCCAGGGCAGCGCCAGCACCCAGTCAATGTAAGAGCGTATCACGGCAAGCTCCGCCGATTGGGCGGGCGTGCGTTCCAGGCGATCGATCTCTTTGCGTGCTTTGGCCGCTACTTCCGCCGGAAAGGTTTTTTCTCTTAGCTTCGAGCGCAGCTCCTCAGCCTCCGTGGAAGTCTCCATGCCGAGCTCTTCCTGGATGGCGCGCAACTGTTCTCGCAGATAAAACTCTTTTTGCGTGCGATCTACCTGCGAACGGACGCGGCTACGGATCGTCGTTTCAAGTTCAAGGATCTCGATCTCATTGCCCATGATCACGCAGATCTTCTCCAGGCGCTCCAGTGGATCGAACGTCTCGCGCAGGTCCTGTTGCTGGTCCATCTGTGTAACGAGGTGGGCCGCAAGGGTATCGGAGAGGCGCGCGGCGGTTTTGAGGGCGACGATCGAGTTGATATCTTCAACTGAGAAGCGGCGGTTGAGCTGGGCATAACGTTCGAACAGGTTGGTGGCATGGCGGACGAGCGCATCGGCCTGAGGACCTTTCACCTGCGGTTCGGCTGACATACTGACCCTGACGCGAATAAATGGCTCGGCATCAACATATTCTTCGATCCTGACGCGATTGATGCCACGCACCAGTACTTGCAGACTCCCGTCCTGCTGGCGATGCATCGTTGTGACCTCGGCGATCGCGGCTGTAGGATAGATGTCCTTGGACTCTGGATCGTCGATGTCGGCCTCGCGCTGCGTTGCGGCAATGAGCGTTCTGTCGGGACGCATCATGGCCTCTTCGACGGCGCGTACCGTCTTCTCACGCGCAATGTTTAACGCGTGCCGGTTGTGCGGAAACACAACAATGTTCTTTAACGCCACAAGCGGGTATACTTCGTCTGTATCCTGCGTCTTTTCCGGGCGTTCCTGCTCACTCATTGGTCTCCGCCTGTCTATTTTGACTGCATAACTACAAGGATGATAAAACTCCTGGCAAAAATAGATGAGCCTACGTCAAGCAGACTCATCTTCGGAATACGCCGCCGCACGATCGCTTCTTGTGACGAGCAATGGCTTGTGATCCGACGTTATCACATCCCCATTAATGATGACCTTCTTGACGTCCGCGCGCGATGGTATATCGTACATGACATCGAGCAGTACTTCCTCGATGATGGTGCGCAGTCCTCTTGCACCCGTACGCTGCTTTAGTGCGCCTTCCGCCGCCGCTTCGAGGGCGTCATTGGTAAAGACGAGCTCTACACGGTCGAGCTGGAAGATCTTCTGATATTGCTTGATAATGGCGTTTTTGGGCTCCGTCAGAATGCGGATCAGCGCTGCCTTGTCAAGGCTATTGAGAGAGACCGCGACCGGGAGGCGACCCACGAACTCAGGGATCAGGCCGTATTTGAGCAGGTCATCCGGGATGAGCTGTGCCAGGATGGCCTCTTCCATTTTTGTGCTCTCTTCGGGCGTTGTGTTCGCGCGGAAGCCGATGCTCTTATTACTGCCCAGGCGCTGCTCGACGATCTTGTCAAGCCCCTCAAATGCTCCACCGCAGATAAACAGAATATTAGCGGTGTTGATTTGAATGAAATCCTGGTGTGGGTGCTTGCGCCCACCCTGCGGCGGCACGTTGGCGACCGTTCCCTCGATGATCTTGAGCAGCGCCTGCTGTACGCCCTCGCCAGAGACATCGCGCGTGATAGAAGGATTATCTGACTTGCGCGCGATCTTGTCGATCTCGTCGATGTAGACAATGCCCCGCTCGGCGCGCGCTACGTCGAAGTCCGCCGTCTGAATGAGGCGCAGCAGGATGTTTTCGACATCCTCACCGACATATCCCGCTTCGGTCAGCGCCGTGGCGTCCGCGATGCAGAATGGCACATCGAGTACTTTTGCGAGCGTCTGCGCTAACAGCGTCTTGCCGCTGCCGGTAGGCCCGATCATCAAGATGTTGCTCTTGCCGAGCTCTACATCGTCGATCTGCATACCTACACCGATGCGCTTGTAGTGGTTGTATACCGCTACCGCCAGAGTCTTCTTCGCACGCTCTTGTCCGATGACATAGTGGCTCAACTGATCATAGATTTTTTTAGGCGTCGGAATCTTTCCTGCCTGGAGGCGCGGTTTGGCGACGGTCGCCTGCTCCTCTTCGATGATCTCTCGACAGAGATCAATGCATTCGTCACAGATATAGACACCGCCTGGCCCGGCGATCAAGCGCTGAACCTGGTCCTGACTCTTACCGCAGAATGAGCAGCGGTAGGTCGTACGCATGTTTTTCGAGTTTGCCACGTGTGTCACCTTTCCTGCAAGTGCAACAACGCATCTGATGGTCGCATTTCTACTCTACTTTCTTCGCCGTTGGTTCGCCTGGTAGAGGGGACGCTTCCACCGCCTCCTCGATCTTCTCTTCTACTTCGAGGTCGTCAGGTGAAATCGTTTCGCCAACAAGAGCGGCAGCCTCGGCATTCTCTATAGCCGCCTCTTCTGCCTCTTCTGCAAAGCTTTCTGCGTCAGGATCAGGATCGGTTGTCAAATCTACTAAGAGAGAGAGCGTCTTCTCCTGGCGATAGCTGACCGCCAGTGCCCGGATCTGCGCCTCCGTCTGTGGCAGTTCTTCGCCTGCCTGAGCATATGCGCGGAAGATCTGCTCCAGTTCCGAAGCTTCGATATTGACGTTCTCTTTTTTCGCTATCTCGTCCAATACAAGTGTACGCTTTACGCGGTTCTCGGCGTCGGGACGCAGGTCGTCACGGAACTCCTGCCGATTTTTACGGATCATCATCAGGTACTGATCCATCGAGAGATGCTGGTGCTCCAGTGAGTGCGAGAGCCTGTGCTCCATCTCTTCCACTTCTTCATCTATAAGCAAGGGATGAATGGAGAATTGCGATTGGTCGATGACGGCATTTATGGCTTTGTCACGTAGTTCGTCACGCACGCGGCGCTTCTTGCTCTCCAGGATATTGTCGCTGACGCCCTTGCTCAGATCCTCCAACGTCTGATACTCGTTTTCGCTGACCTTAGCGGCAAAGGCATCGTCCAACTCGGGAAGCTGCTTCTCCTCTACTTTGTGTAGCGTGACGGTGTAATCAGCCTGTTTCCCGGCCAGTTTGGTATTGCTATAATCCTCGGGAATGGTGGTTGTGAACGCTTTTGTTTCGCCCGCCTGCATGCCAACGACCTGCTCGTCCATACCGACAAAGAGACCATGACGCTCTTTTGTGAGCTCAAAGGGATTGTCTTTCAGGTCGGAGATGCCCTGGTCCTCAGCCGTGAGCTTCAGATCGACGGTGACGCGGTCGCCGTAGTCCGCGGGCCGCTCTACAACGTTCCATTCGACCAGGCGACTACGAAGCGCGTCTAGCTCTTTGTCGACTTCCTCGGAGGTTACGCTGACCTCTTCACGCTCAAAATGGAGCGAACGGTAATCGCCCAGGGTTACGGGCGTGATGATCGGAACGGTCAGGCTAAAGTGATATGGCTGCCCAAGTTCGATTTCTGGCGCGTCCAGTTTCGGCTGCGTGATTGGCGTCAGCTCGTGCTCTTTGAGCGTCTCGCGATAAGCGTTCGAGATAAGGTCGTCGAGACCTTCCTGATAGATATATTCTTTCCCCAGCCTGCGTTCCAGTATAGAGCGCGGAGCCTTGCCGCGACGAAAACCCTGTACGTCTACCTTCTGTACCAGTTTGCGATATGCCTTGTCCGAGGCTTTCTCCATCTCGTCCCAACTTATTTCTATGTCAAGGACTGCCTCGCTTGTCGGCAATTTTTCAACAGAGACCTTCACATTTCCTCCAAAGGGTTCTTCCTAAAAAATCTTCTTAATCATATTGTACTGCATCGTTCTGAAACTGTGTTAGTGAAACTATACAGCAGGAAGTACAGAGAGGCAATCACCACCCATAGACCACCCCACAAAGGAGCTAGCAGTCTTTACGTTCTCAGCATTCATCAAAGCGTTGTGATCTATGTTTTGCTGCATATGTACTTGCCCACCGAGGTCAACCAGTGCGGTTGGCCTCGCCAGATTGGAGCGGGAGACGGGGATCGAACCCGCGACTTTCTCCTTGGCAAGGAGATGCTCTACCACTGAGCCACTCCCGCAGCATAGTGCATCACGTAGTGGGCGGTGAGAGACTCGAACTCTCACGGTTCATCACCAACAGATCCTAAGTCTGTCCTGTCTACCAGTTTCAGCAACCGCCCGCTCAAAAAAGTTAGATGTTCCCACCTGTGGATAATACATCAGCAACTTCCCTGATGTCAAGATAGTTTTTGCCTCCTGAGACTTTTAGATGATCACTAACTTTATGGCATATCCAATGCCACCTGGCGGACGGGTATCACTTGTCTAAACTCCCGTCATGTTCGCTTTATTCCCTCATATCCTTCCTCACGGAATACTGCGCTATATGTTACACTAAGATACACTGGCGAGAAGCCAGAGTTCTTTTGCACAGTTCTATACGTGGATGGTAGAATAGAGTAACTATGTATAGCCAATAGGACCACTCAAGCTATGGACTATAACACACCACAGGCTCCCTCGGTACCAGTGGACCTGGAGCGACCTGATCTTTACATCAATCGAGAACTGAGCTGGATTGAGTTCAATCGCCGTGTCTTCGAGGAGGCAAAGGATGACCGCCATCCTCTATTGGAGCGCGTGAAGTTCGTCTCCATTTTTGAGACTAACCTCGATGAGTTCATTATGATCCGCCTGGCTGGCCTGAAAGATCAGGTCGCCTCTCGCAAGTCGCTGCGTGGCCTCGATGGCCGCACCGCTGAAGAGCAACTGGCCGCCGTCCGACAGAGCCTGGCCCCGCTCGTTCAGGAGGTTCGACGCTACTGGCGCGATAATCTCTTACCCCTTCTCTCCTCTCAACGTATCCATATCCTTGATTATGAGCAATTGGACGAGCAGCAACGCAACACTATGCGCGAGTATTTTGAGAATGAGATTTTTCCCGTTCTAACGCCGCTTGCTGTTGATTCCAGTCATCGTTTTCCGCATATCTCTAACCGAAGCCTGAATCTGGCTGTTGTGATCACCGACGCTGCACATGGTGAGAACTTTGCACGCTTGAAGGTGCCCCCGACTCTCCCACGCCTGGTGCCTGTTCCTATAGACCGAGATGCAGAGAATTCAAAGGAAGCTGCCTTTGTATGGGTCGAGCAGGTTATCGCTGCTAACTTGAGTATGCTCTTTTCTGGCTTCGATATCTGGGAGTCGTACCCGTTCCGGGTGTTGCGCGATGCTGACATCGAGTTACAGGAGGATGAGGCATCTGATTTGCTGGAGTATATCGAGCAGGAGGTGAGAGATCGACGCTTTGGCGCGGTCGTCGATCTCGCCGTTAATCCTTCTATGCCCCCGCGCATCCGCAGTTTGCTGCTTAATGGTCTGGAAATTACCTCTCAGGACCTGACTGTTATCGATGGGCCGCTGGGCATGGGCGATGTGATGGAACTGCATAGCCTGGATCGCTCGGATCTGAAGGACCCGCCCTTCAATCCGCGTGTTCCCGCTTTTTTGCAGCGCGGGGCCGATATGTTCGCAGCCATTCGCAAACACGATGTTCTGCTTCATCACCCCTACGATAGCTTCAATAGCGTGATCGAGTTTATTCGCGCCGCCGCCGATGATCCTCAAGTGCTTACGATCAAGCAGACGCTGTACCGCGTGGGATCAAATTCCCCGATCGTCAGTAACCTGCTGCAGGCGGTGGAAAATGGCAAGCAGGTGGCTGTGCTCGTTGAGCTCAAGGCGCGCTTCGACGAGGAAAACAATATTGGCTGGGCGAGGGAACTGGAGAAGGCCGGCGTGCATGTGGTCTATGGTCTGATCGGCTTAAAAACGCACTCCAAGGTTGCCCTGGTGGTACGCAAGGAGCAGGATGGTCTGCGCCGCTATCTCCACCTTGGAACTGGTAACTATAACGCTTCGACGGCGAAGATCTACGAGGACCTCGGCCTGCTTACCTGCCAGCCTCAGCTCGGTGCCGATGCGACCGCGCTCTTCAATGCGCTGACCGGCTATTCGCGGCAGAATACTTATCAAAAATTGCTGGTCGCTCCCGTGGGGTTGCGACGCGGCATTGTGGAGCGCATCGAACGCGAGATCCACTTGCACGAGGAACACGGTAATGGTCGTCTTATCTTCAAGATGAATGCGTTGACGGACCCCGATATGATCCGCCTGCTCTACCGGGCATCGCAGGCTGGTGTGAACATCGATCTCATTATTCGCGGCATGTGCAGCCTGCGCCCTGGTCTCCCCGGCATCAGCGAGAATATTCGTGTGCGTAGCCTCGTGGGACGCTTCCTGGAACATAGCCGCGTCTACTACTTCGGTAATCACGGCGATGCTGAGATCTATCTAGGGAGCGCCGATCTGATGCAGCGCAATCTGAATACGCGCGTGGAGACGCTCTTCCCCATCGATTCGCTCACGCTGCGCGAGACGATTTTAAAGCATATGCTGGAGCCGGTGCTGGCCGATACCGTTAATGCTCACGTACTGGAACCCAATGGCAAATATCTGCGCGTGCAGCCGGTTAATGGTGAGCCGCCGTTTGATAGCCAGGCATGGTTTATCACGCACCCGTTATTTGAGGTGGACGATGACGACGATACCTCTCCCGATACGACCATCAGCGCCATCCCTTCGAGCGCCTGATCACAGGACCGCACAAATGTCGTGTGCGCCAAAAAAGGGCTTGACGGGGTAAGGAAGTCATGCTATAGTAGGTCACACCGAAATCATATGCCAAGGTAGCTCAGTCGGTAGAGCACAGCACTGAAAATGCTGGTGTCACCAGTTCGATTCTGGTCCTTGGCACCTCCCTCTTTGAGGATGACGCCTCAAGCCGCATCGCGAGCCGCTTGAGGTGTTTTTTCTTTTTCAATTTTTGGATGTTGACAGCAAAACACATATCAAGGATAAAGTTAATGCGAGCTAAAAGAAAGTGGAAAGTTGTTACGATCGGGTAGAGATACAGTAGTAATGGGGTTTGTGGTGCAATGGAACAGAAAAGTGGTTTAGGGGAAAGAGGTAAAACATGTATATAGCGGCTTTTATTTCTGTTTCTCTTGACTTGCTAGGGGATCCGTAGCAGCTGGACAAAACCAATGTTAAGGATTTAGAGGCGCTCAAGCATGACTTCTACAATGCTCCTTTACCATGGATGGTCGATGAAGTCAGCATTGTCGAACCAAGTCAAGATAGAGATGTATCTCAATGTGAGACCTGCCGTAAGGATAAAGTCCATTTTCAGTCAGTGGGAAAAGGGAGACTGGCGCACACCTGGGTGCCGCCTCTCGATCCTGGTTGTATGGAGCACCTCCCACCTAGTTCGGCTGCTCGCTCCCGCATGGAGAGCAGTCCTACTCCTGCCTGCTGTCCAGATGCGATACCCACGCCATCGTCGCTCACCTCTACATGGAGGCTTCCTTCCACAACACTGAGCCGCACCTGGCAGATGGTTGCGTGCGCATGGCGAACCACATTGGTCAAGGCTTCCTGCACAATACGATAGGCTGCCACTTCGATGGCCGCTGGTAGAGAAGGCAGGTCTTCTGCTGTTTCGATAGCGATCTGCAATCGCGGCAGGTCCTCCTGGTCAATGGCTGCTCCGGTTGGCATCAGAGCATGGGCTGCCCATTCGCGGAGCGCACCAAGTAATCCTAACTCGTCAAGGGAAGGAGGACGCAGGTCGTACACCAGGCGGCGGATATCGACAAGCGTAGAGCGGATGATCGTTTGCTGCTCAACGATCAAGGCATCAGCAGCCACCAGATTACGGGTGAGTGCTTGGCGCAGCGCCCCAGTCTGCCAGTTGAGGGAAGCGAGTGCTGATCCGAGACCATCATGCAGGTCCCGCCGCAAGCGGCGCCGTTCCTCTTCCTGCTCCGTCACCAGAGCGGTTCGTGAGCGTTGTAGCTCTCTGGTCAAGTGCTCCAGATTTTTTGTCAGACCCACCGTGTGGGCAGCGATACTCGCCTGTCGCGCCAGATCTTCCAGCAATTTTCGATCCGCTGAGGAGAAGGTTTCTCCAGGAGCACGCGAGGCGAGCAGCAGTTCGCCCACCTGCTCCCCTTGGTAGAGGAGCGGCAGGTGAACTAGCGGTTCCTGTGCCGCTCCAAAGGAGGCCGCCGTGTTCAACGCTCCCTTTTGCCTGAGACGTATGGCGGCATAAGGCAGTTTGAGAGCATGCGCGACGGTCTCCACAATGGTGGGAAGCACGGCATCAGAGGCCAGGGTGGCTTGCAGGCGCTCTCCCAGGCGTGCAATGGCTTGATAGGGGGTATGGCGGTCCCCGTACATCAGGCGGTTGACCAGTCGCTGCAACCGAACCCGTAAGGGCTGAAACAGGATCGCCACCAGACCGGTGGCCGACAATGAAATCAAGGTGTTCCCTTGGGCTCGCAAGAGCACTCCTAATGAACCAACCACCAGGATATAGATCCCAACAATACTCAAGGTGAGCGTACCATAGACCAGCGTGCGGTTGATAAGCAGATCGATATCATAGAGCCTGTAGCGCAAGATTGCAACACCCAGGGAGAGGGCGAGGAGGAGTGTCAAACCGTAGCCCACCACAAGGTTTCCAATGAAGGTGTATGGTGCCTCAAGCTGTCGGAGCGAGGGAACCAGGAGCACTGGAACGACGAGAACAAGAATCGAGAAGATACCTACGACGAAGGAGAAGACCACCACCTTTGTTTGCTGCCGCTCCAATGGGGTCGAGACTCGCAGGTAGCGGTAGATTTGGGCACCGAATGCGATGAGAAGGAAGCAGCCCCACAAGAGGCCCCAAACCAGGATATCAAGCAGGTCCAAGGCAGTGGATGGAAAGAACGAGATGAATATATTGAGGAGGACGATGACCAGCATCACCCAGCGCATCCAACGTGGGACAAAGCGTCCATTGGGAAAGAGACTGAAGAGAAGGATAGAGGAGGTAGAGTAGAGAAAGTTGTACACGGAAACAAAAATGGGCGTCACCCATGATCCCAGCAAGAAAGAGACGGTCACACTCTCCGTGATCACATTTCCTGTCGCATTCGCCACGAGATTGAAGGCGACCAGCAGCGCCATCCAGTTCTGGGATGTGCGCCACAAGAGCAGGACGGCAACCGTCACACAGATGAGGGCTGAGAGAGTGGTGACGATGATGATCAGGTTAGCATAGGTAGTGAGGGAAAGGCCAGCGTTCTGCATGGTTCGGGCGAGACTGGGAGTGAGCTGACCGAAGGTGCAGGTTAAGGGTGAGCTGGGACAGAGAGTATGCTGTTGTGCGTAATAGACAGGCAAGCAGAGGGCGAACACACCCAGAGCAATGAACATGAGCGCGAGACTACACGCGCGTGTCAGCACAAACCAGCGCCTATCGAAGCCTGGGCGCTTGCTATTGGCTGGAGGACGTGATTGTTTGTCTCTCTGGGGTGGAAGTGCTTGATCGCTCATTACTGCCTCCTGCTGGTTCCATCGGCATCATTCACCAGGGAAAACGCCATGATCCCTCCTGATTTGTCGCCGCAATTCATCATCATGATACTCTCTGGCTGGACGGTTTATGTTCCGTCATGAAAAACATGTGTTCCGAAGTGGCTATCCCAACCCGGACTCTCGCGCACGAATAATCGCCTGTGCTCGATCCGCTACCTGCAGTTTGCCAAAGATGCTCGAAATATAGTTACGCACCGTCTTGGGGCTGATGACTAACTGCTGGGCAATCTCGCTATTGCTGCGTCCCTGAGCAATCAAGGCCAGGATCTCGCGTTCTCGCTCGGTCAGATCCGCAAAGGGCAGGGAAGAGGCCGCCTGTTGTGGGGCCGAAAAGAATCCCACCAGCCGTTGAGCCATGCTTGTGCTGAAGATGGCCTCGCCCTCACCCACAGCACGAATGGCTCGCAGCACCTCGACTTCACTGGCTTCTTTCAAAATGTAGCCACGTGCCCCAGCTCGCAGAGCAGCAAAGAGCGTATCATCCTCCTCCAGGAGGGTGACCACCAGGATGCGAATGGATGGATTCGCCTGGAGGATGCGGCGCGTGGCCTCGATGCCGCCAATGCCTGGCATACGCAGATCCATAATGATCACATCGGGCTGCAAGGTGGCCGCTATCCTCACCACTTGCTCTCCGCTGTCCGCTTCTCCCACAATCTCCAGATCGTCTGTCGTCTGCAGCAGGGCACGCATCCCACTGCGGACCAGCGGGTGGTCATCGGCTATCAGAATGCGCAAGACGGACATAGCAGGGTCCCTTTCTTCGCTGCTCAGGCTTCTGTAAGCACTGGGAGGCGAGCACATACCTGGGTGCCTCCTCCTGGCGTTGCTTCGATTTCGCAGGTGCCGCCCAACTCCGCGGCCCGCTCACGCATGGAGAGCAACCCAACACCTCCTCGATGAGCAGGAGGGAGGCCGATGCCATCGTCGGTGATCTCCACCTGCAGGATGCCTTCGCTGAGAGCCAGGCGAATCGTACAGGTGCGGGCGTGGGCATGGCGTGCTACATTGGAGAGAGCCTCCTGGACGATGCGGTAGGTAGCAACTTCGAGCGCTGCCGGCAGTGCAGACACATCCTCAGGAGCCTGTACCTCGACACTGAGTCCGGACAGACGCTCCTGCTGGACTGATCTTTCCACTGGCAGCCCATAATGAGCCGCCCGTTCGCGAATGGCGCCCAGCAATCCCAACTCATCCAGAGCAGGAGGGCGCAAGTCATAGACGAGCCGACGGATGTCAGCGATGGCCGAGCGAATGGTGTTCTGCTGCTCCAGCACCAGCGCCTCTGCGGTGGCCAGATCGCGTCCCAGCAGCGTACGGATGGCTCCAGCTCGCAGATTGAGCGAGGTCAGCACTGATCCCAGCCCATCATGCAGATCGCGGCGCAGTCGGCGGCGCTCCTCTTCCCGGGTGGTGACTAACTCCGTTCGCGAGTGTTGCAATTCCCGCGCCAATCGCTGAAGGTCAGTCGTGAGTCGGACCGCGTACACGGCGACCCCTACCTGCCGGGCCAGATCAGTAAGGAGACGATAGTCCGCACGGGTCAAGGCTTCCCCAGGAGCCCGTGGTGCGAGGAGCAGTTCCCCGACCTGCTCTCTTTGAGAGCTCAACTCGAGGTGAACGAGGTCTGCGGCAGGTGTTCCATAGGAGGCGGCTGGGACAAAGGCGTCGTCTTGCTTCAAGGTAATGGCGACATAGGGAAGTTTCAGTGCTTGTGCCGTCGTCTCGACAATCATCGGCAACACCTGCTCTGGCGCCAGCGTTCCTTCCAGGCGTTGGCCAAGACGCGAAAGGATTCTATAGGGATCATCGCGCTCACCATACATCAAGCGGTTCACCATCTGTTGCAGCCGATCGCGTAACGGCTGAAAGAGGACGGCGATCAAGGCAGTTGCCGCCAAAGAAAGAACGAGATTGCCCTGGACCTCAAAGACTGTGCTCAGCCCAACCACGATCAGGATGTACAATCCGATCACAAAAGCGGTGAGTAAACCATAGACCAGCGTGCGGTTGGTGAGAGTGTCAATATCAAAGAGCCTTGAGCGGAGAATGGCCATGGCAATGGAGATTGGAATGAGGTAGAGTAAGAGACTAGCAATAGTGGAGAGAATCAAGATGGAAAGGATATGAGGACGATCCGAATGGAAGAAAGGCGGTAAGACAAGAAAAAGGACCACCACGGCGGTAAGAAAGCCGATTGTTGCTAGCGATACCCCAAAGACAACCCACTTGGTCTGCTGACGCTGCATAGGAGTAGATACGCGCCGATAGCGATAGACTTGCACGACCACCACACTGGCTGTAAGTCCTAAAAAGATCACAAAAGGAAGCACAGACTGGTTAAATGGCAAGGAGGGGAAGAAAGTATTTACCACCTCGAATGCGACCATCCCAAGCGCCAACCAGCGTGTCCATGATGGCACAAAGCGACCATCGGGGAATAGGTAAAAGAAGAGGTAAAAGCTGACGTTGCTAAGGAAGCTTACGGCTCTGATCGCTAACAGCCAGGATTGGGGAAGACCTGTACTCAGAGAGTTGCTACTAAGGCTAAATGGAAACATGGTCAAGGTGAATGAGGCTAAGAGTGCCATGCGGTCATCAGATTTGCGCACGAAGATGAGCAGGCCCACTACAAGGAAAACACCCTCCAAGACGATCGCACTGACAACGTTGTACCAGGCGTAGAAGTCTATTGTGAGAGCTAAAGCTTCAAGAGTTTGTGCATCATGTGGAGTGAGCTGCCCACCAACGCTTGGTGGGGACGAGGCATTGAGAATATGGAGGGATGCATAGTAGGTTGGGATGCTGGCAACGAACAGCCCCAATGCCAACACAATCAGGACAGCCCAGACGCATCGCGCCAAATTTACCCATCGCCCATGCAAGCGCATGTCGTTTTTGCTTCCTTTTTCAGGACTGACGGTTTCATATGTTGATGCAGACGAAGGGTTCATATCCATAATCTCCGAAGGACTCCTTGCCTCGTCTATTCAAGTGGTTTCTCTCCCCTATCTTGCCATACACTCGCCTTGAAAGCGTTACGAAAAGCGTTAACACCAGGTAAAGTTCTTGAGAATCCCGTTGGTGGAATCCTGGGGAACAAACTGGTTATCATCAGGGTGCAGAGACAGTGCTGACCAGTGTTGACCGTGGTAGCTCCCTGGGTTCACTTGTACTGAGTATGATCCATCTGTCCTGGTGTCGTTGGACTTGTGCCATGAGGTCACGGTACCGACTGCCAGCCAGGTCAGAGTAAAAATGACTTCAGGCATTAGAAAAAAGACAGCGAAGAAGTCAATGGAGAGGCCAACTGCCTGCAGTTCTCGAACGTTGTCGGCAGTCATAAACTGTCCACACGCTTCACCCGTACAGACCGTTTGGAGTTGAGCGAATACAACAGGGATGCTCAAGAAGATGCAAAGGATCGTCAGCAGGGTCACCATTATCCAGCCTGTTCGTGCCAAGATGAGAAGTATCCCTGCAATGGCATTTCAGGAGCATGCGATGGCGTATTCCTTCGGGCAGTTTCTGTTTGGGCCGGCGAGTGCATTGCTGATCTTCTCCTTCACGTATCTTGACCCCAGTTGCATGGACTGACCTGCATCACTATGCTACTCCAACAGCTAAGCTTTTTGCAAGCATTTCTGTTCCAAAGGAAGAGAATGTGGGTCCTCTTCCTTTGAAGTGTGCTCAATGAACACAGCGGAGAGCATTAAGCAGAGTACCAATTTCACCCTGTGGCTATTCTCATTGAAGACCTCCAGGACGTACACATCGGTGTCATACCCCTTTCAAGTGCATCATGCGGATACTAATGGTGGAATGGGTGTACCACACACATAGCAAAAGCGTGCGTTAGAACGCTGCAAGAGATGTCCACATGGCAAGTAAACTGGGACCTGAGCGGGAGCAGAAGAAGGCACTGCCCGAGGGCGCTCAGGAAGATTGCTGGCTTCGGACTGGGCCTCTTGCTGTTTCTTCGTTGGCGCATAGGTAGCTCTCCCGCTACTTCCTCCTGTTTCTCAAAAGCGTTCCTCTTAGCCGGTTCCATTTGTTGAAGACGATAGTTTTAAGTTTGTCCCAGTTAGCGAAGTTGATGAGGAGAAGGGCGGATATCGTCGAGAGAGAATACCCAAGTACGACTGAGAGTTCAAATGCTAGGCCAAGCCTATAACATAAGGTAAGCAAGAGTGTGCCGAATACTATTGAGGCAAGGGCCACAATGAGGGGGAAAGCTATGTTTTCAAGTTTTACTCTAGTATTCATTATCTTTTTATCCTCCACTTAAAGCCTTATCGCTCTCTGAAGAAGCGAGAGACTACAGCAGCCCCTAAAACAAGAATCAAGCCGAAAAGAATCGTAACGATCGTCGATGATGAGCCAGGGCTCATCTCATTGATTACGCTATAAAGAGCGGGAAGTAAAACAGCGATCAGAACGATAGCAATGAAAAGGCCAATAATTCCCTTGATCATAACTGCTCTCCGTAAAGCTATGAGTCAGGAACAATGCCGATATTCGTTCTACTGTTGCCCCTGGCTCGATGGGCTCGGCTAGATCTCCTTGGCGAGCTTAACTACCCCAGCAACACTGATGCCAGCGATAACGAAACCCAGCCAGCCAAGGCTAACTAAGAAAAGAACAACTGCTACTACGAGTCCTGCTAAAATGCATGCCTATTTTATCAATAAAAGAACTTGCATGGTATCCTCCTTGGGAGTAGCCTGGTAAAGTAACTGACCAACAATCATTTCTCGAAGAAAGGGATGCATATCATTCCTCATATTAGACATCCGCTAAGCCGATTTTTGGTGAGTAAATTGTTTCTGCTGATCGGGGATGTGTTTCGAACCCTTATCGTAACAGATGAGAACGGGCGTCTCTCTTCTTGAGCAATATCACAAATTGCTTTGTGATAGATTTTTACACGGCCTATTAGGCCCGCCAACATACATATACAACGCCAAGCCCTTGTTGAGAATGAAAAAGCGGCATGAAGCAACAACAGGTGTGCCCAATGGTCACGCAGGAACCGTTCGAGACACATGAGAAAAAACTAAGCCTCCTCCTCAAATGGCTTGCGAAGCTGATTGAACGCTTAACGTTATAAATCTTATCGGCGGCCCTAATAAGCTATAAGAGTCGGTGTCATGGGCCCTTCCCTCATACTGTTGCTTGGAATGGAGATCGGGATGGCGCTGTAACTCTGTCCCGATCCATGTGAACACTCTAGATGGGAAGGCCTTTAGTGAAGGTGTTTTCGGATGTCCTTGATCTCATTCTCCATGCGACCCAAGGTGGTCTGGTTAATCGCATCGAGGAAAGATCGAATATCCTTGATCTCATTCTCCATGCGGCCTAAGGTAGTCTCATTGACCGCCTTGAGCAGATTGAACACGTCATCTAAAGTAACCATGGAAAGTTTCCTCCTTGTTTACATAAACAACAAACCTATCGACCGGAAGGCAATTTTCACTGCCTTCTCTAGCTACAGAGAGCATAGCAGAGATACTGTCCCATCATCAGGTGACCAGCGTCCTATTTAGACTGGGAAGAATTCCTGGGGGGAACCTGGGACAGTCCTGGTCAGATTGGGACAGGGGAAGAAGAGCAGCGAAGTGTAGGAGTTGTGGATAACTCTTGTTATTCATGGTGATCTCATCCGTATTCTGCTGATAAAATGCAGCCAATCCTAAACAGTGTTTTTTGTCCGAATGCTGATACCGTTGGCGAATTGCTATCTGGAGCACGACATGAGCGCCAACGCCACCTGAAAATGAGCGTGGAAAACCAATTCGCCAACGGTATCGAATGCTACTGAAACCCTGCGGGCAAAAACGGCAGTTAGTGAGAAGGGACAACAGAAACGAACGATTCGTGATCTCGACGCGGCAGCTTTGCAACTACGAGGAGCCTGCCTGGTGCTTTTAGATAGCACGCATCCTGATCCACAGGTCCGCGAGAAAGTGTACGAGCAAATTGCGCAGGAGGCGCTTACCCAAGCCTGTACGCTGGTTGGGGAACTGGCACGTCCTGCCGACGAGGAGCAACAGTATCAGCAGTTGCTTGGCAAATACGCCACAGTACGCGTCTTCTTACCGACGCTTTTGCGTACAGTGACCTTTGAGGCAACCCCTGCGGGGCTGCCCATTTTGGAAGCAGTGACCTTTCTGAAAAATCAGGAAGGACGCAAGAACCCATCAATTGACAAGGCTCCGCGCAAAGTCATTACACCTGGTTGGCGACGCCACACGATTTCGCGAGAGGGCAAGGAAGAACATGTCGATCGGAAGGCGTACACGCTTTGTGTGGTGGAACGTCTACAAGAAGCGTTGCGCCGCCATGAGGTGTTTGTTGCTCCTTCAGAACGATGGTCTGATCCACGTGCGAAACTCCTGCAAGGAGCTGCTTGGGAGGCCGTGCGTGGACAGGTCTGCCAAACGCTGGGGCGTTCGGAGAAAGCCACCGAAACCCTTTTGGCACTCCAAACGGAGTTACACATTGCCTACCAACAAACCAGGGCGAATTTTGCCACAAATACCGCCATCCGCATGGAGCAGAAAGAAGGTCAGGATCATCTGGTTCTCACCCCATTCGATCGTCTCGAAGAGCCAAAGAGCCTACTGACCTTGCGTGGGCGGGTGAAACAGCGTTTGCCTCCCATCGATTTGCCAGAAGTGGTCCTGGAAATGCACGCACAGACCCATTTTATCTCAGCCTTTACGCATGTAAGTGACGGCAACGCACGCGCGGAGAATCTTTCCCTCTCCATTTGTGCGGTCCTGATTGCCGACGCTTGCAATATTGGCCTGACGCCCGTCGTGAATCCCAACAACCCCGCACTGACGTATGATCGACTCACCTGGGTGCAGCAAAATTATATTCGGGCAGAAACCCTCAGCCAAGCCAATGCAATGTTAGTCGATGCTCAGGCCAAACTCCCACTCGCGCAAGCATGGGGTGGCGGCGAGGTCGCTTCCGCTGATGGATTAAGATTCGTGGTTCCTATACGAACCATTAATGCAGGATATAATAGTAAGTATTTTGGCGTTGGAAGAGGTGTGACCTATTATAACTTTACCAGCGACCAATTTAGCGGTTTTAACGCCATCGTTATTCCAGGAACCGTCAGAGATTCTCTCTACATTCTGGAAGGGCTACTCGAACAACAAACGTGTCGTCCGTCGAATATAACTTCGCATTTCCGACTTATATAATTTTTCGTGATTGGCCTGGAAGCTCTCTGAATGCGGGTTTACGACGGTTCACCGCAGAATGACCCTGACGCATAAATTTTCCAGGCTACATTGAACCGTTCTTCTCAACAAAATGCTGATCCGGTAAAAGGAAAACACATAGTTTCTTGACGCATAACCATTCATCGTGTCCGGTGAGCAAGCCTCTGGAGCGGCCTCATTTCTGACATATAAAAATTCGTCTCCAGGCAAAAAAGATCGTTTAAGCAGTCCCGGCATACGAAGAAAATGGTTCGATGCTGCTTAGAAAAGATTTGTGTCAGATCGAGCCAGAAACGCGCCGCTTTTGCCCCTCGACTATCGTGATACGCGAACGGTTACGAGTCAAAATGCGCATGGAATTACGTCAAACGACAGTCCGTCGAGAACCAACGCTACCAGCTGCTCGCGTTCGCTCATGAGAAGCACATGATGATCGATCGATGGATTGAGGAGAGCATCAGTAGCCGCAAGAAGTTGCAGGATCGGGAGCTTTCGGTCTTGCTGGCGAGACTCCAACCAGGGGATATCCTGCTGGTGTCTGAGTTAAGTCGCCTGGGCCGCTCCCTGCTGGAGATTATGAGCATCCTGTTCACTCTCATGGAAAAAGACGTACAGGTGTTTACGGCCAAGGAGCGTTATGAGTTGGGCAACACGATCAGTTCCAAAGTGCTGGCCTTTGCCTTTGGCCTGGCCGGGGAGATTGAGCGCGATCTGATCTCGCTGCGCACCAAGGACGCCCTGGCACGCAAAAAGAGCGAGGGGGTACGTCTGGGGCGTCCACCTGGCGCTCGCTCAAAAGTCAGTAAGCTCACAGGGAAAGAGGCATATGTGGACGAGCTGCTCGATAATGGTGTCTCTCGGCGTGGATCGTGAGACGGTCGGGCGCTACGCTGCGGGGCGTAAGCTTTGACGTTATGAAAATAAACACAAAGCTTGTGATTGCTATGTGCAGGAGTCAATCACAAGCTTTCGTCTACAATGAGGTAAGTGGTTGCAATCGTCACATGACTTTTGCCCGTTGAGGCGCGAAGGAGAGGCAAGAGAAGAAGAAACATCCGTCCTACCTGGGCAGCGCAAGGCTTGGGCAGGACGGGGCCTTCGCGTTCGGATATGTGGAAAGGAGCGCGAAATGCGCTCCCATCATAACAGAACAGAGGGTACATGTCCTGCCTGTTGTCTCCCGATCTATCACAGAGATGCGGCAATTCCAGATCTGTCCTGAGTTGTCAATGATCCCCTTCCAGACGCAATGCTTCTTCAAGATCATCGATGGTGTATTGTTCCACCATGTGCCGCAAAATATCGTTCTGATTGAGCATTCTACGGTGACGCTGCCAGTACTCTACGATGAGTTCATTGAGTTTATCTTCCTGTCCTGGCCCTGGATAGAACGTGATTTTATGCGACTTTCCCGTAGAACCTTTTTGCGTGGAAGCGGTATTCCCTTTTTGTAGTGTCCCCTCGTCACTCCTTTGTTGTGAAACATTCTTAGCATGTTGCTGTGATGCTGCTTCATCGTTTTGAGATATTCCTGTGTTGCTTCTTTGCGGTACTACGGTAGCATCTGATGGTTGTGCACCCTTACCTCTTCGCTGTAAGGCATCCTTAGCATGTTGCCGTGATACTGTTTTATCGTCTTGAGTGGTTCTTTCACTGCTGCTTTGCTGTAGAGCAATAATACCGCTTTCTGGTAAAGATGTATCATTGTTTAGAGGCTGTGCATCTTCACTACTTTGCGGTGTTACAGTTACACTAGTTTGCATTGTTCCCTTCTCCCCTTCCTGCATGGATACCTCTTCACCTTGAGGCTGTAGTGAAGTAGCACTGCTTTGCGCTACTATCGTCGTGCCTGAAGGTACTATGGTTTTTCTGTCTTGCGGTAGTGTAGTACTACTGTTTTCCAATAAAGATGTAATATCGTTTAGCGGTTGTACATTGTTACTGTTTTGCATCGTTCCTTCCTTCCCTTCTTGCGCCAATACCACTTTCTGTTGAGACGGTACTACCGTCTCCTGCTCTTGCGTTGTTGCTGTATCACCGCTTTGCGGTAGTTGCTTCTCACTGGACTCACCAATGATTTTACTGTAGACATCGCGTTGTTGTCTTTTTGCCATGTCGGTACTCCTTTACGAGACAAAGGTCGCTGCGAGACGATCCCAATAGCGGCCTAACTCCTTATCAATAAAGCTGATATCGGTCCCCTCGGTCCAGGCGTCGTTGTAGCGGGTTGTTTCCCTGGACACTTCCCCATAGACTTTCTCAGGGTAGAGGGCCTGGATCGCGCGCAGCACGGCCTGGTGGTGTCGCTTACGACCGTCAAATAAAGTAGGCAGAATCCACTTGACCTCGACACGGGGGTTATCGCTTGCCTTCACGGCCTCAATGATGCGATAGATACGTTTCAATGCGCGTTGTGCGCTGATCTCGCACTTCACAGGGATGAGGAGATAGTCGGCTGCAGCGATCGCGTTGATCGAGAGGATTCCAAGCCCTGGGGGGCAGTCGATAATGCGGTACTCATAATCGTCATAGAGATCTAAGACGCGGGCTAGGCGTAACTGTCCTCCGTCTTGACGAGGGAGATCCACTTCCGCGACGGCCAGTTCATCGTGAGCTGGCAGGAGCCCCAATCGCTTTTGTATCGCGATTGGCTCAATGCGCCTGGTCTCCATGAGTGCATTGTAAATAGTCGTCTCCAGTTCATCTGACTCTTCCGAGAGCCAGTACTCCGAGAGAGAGCCGGTAGGATCAACGTCACAGAGAAGCGTGGTATGCCCTGCACGTGCGAGCGCGGAGCCCAGGTTTGCAGTGGTAGGGGTTTTTCCCTGCCCCCCCTTCTGATTGATCACGGCAATGGTGGTACTCATACAAGAAAGCGTCCCTTCAAAATAGACTGCTCAGAGTGTAAGGTGTTGCTGCATGGCCGTCAAGGTGTAGGGACGTTTTACTGTGAAGAGGTAGCAGCGTTTCCAGGCAGAGCGGATCACGCGCGAGTGATACCGTAACGTTATGGTAGCAAGGTGACAAGGTGACAAGGCAAAGAAAAGAGCGCCCTCCGGAGAGTAGCGCTCTGGTGAGTCGATCTATTCTTCTTCTTCGTCGGGAGCATTCTCCAGGTGCATGCGTGCCTGAACGTCTTGTTCACGCCCCTGACGTTCTTCTTCACGCTCCTGGTCACGTTCGCTTTCTCTTACGTGTTGATACGCTACTTTTTCCTCGTCGGTCATGGGCTCAAGTGTGTAGGGACCGCCTTTCAGCCCAACGAACTTTAATCCCTGCTGAGCGGCTTGTGTTTCCAGCCGGTCTCTGGATTCCTCACCACCATCAGCGCCAGAGCTTCCATCGTGTTGACGCTCATCATCGGTGCCCGCGCGGATCAGGCGCATCAGTTCGGTATACTGCTGTAGGGCTTGTTCACGGTGAAATGGCGTCTGTTTCGGTCTGACCTCCCAGGTCCCTGGGATCATCTCCCCAAGAATGGTGATGATGCGCTCGAGAGGGACGCGGTGATAGCCGCGCTGGTTGACGAGTTGTAGACTCTCCTCATAGACGCGTCGTACTCTCGCGGTGTCTTGCTGGCCACTCTCCGTGGTATAACTCACTGCATCCCCTTCAGAATACTCTTGCGGATTGTCTGCTGTCATAAACGGCCTCACTTTCTTGCAGACCCGGTATCGTCGTCCAGTCTCACTCTATTCTACTGCGCAGACTCGCCAGTGCTGCCTGCTTACAACGCCTCATGCTCGTCGGCATTGCGCTCCGGATCGTTGCCTTGAGTCGCCTGCTGGTGAAGCGCTGCTCGCTGGTCATAGAGCCAGTTTAGCGGCTCATGCGCGCGCTCAGGGCTCAAGATGATCGTGTGGCCGGTGTCGTCGGTAATCTCAGACGAGACCGCGCCGCGAGGGATGAGATGTTCGATGCGCTCCATGTGGAATGATGGTACACTGTTTGCGCTCATTGAAATCGTTAACCTTTCCTTTGGGTAGCTGGCAACCGCGTTGACGTCGCAGCTGCCAGCGATACAACTCACGCCAGGGCGTGACTTTGCCGTGTACCTGGCTGGCCCGCGCCTCTACAGGAAAGCCGCCGAACGTATCATCGACAACATAAACGAGGCTCTTCTCAGACTGATACGACCATATCACCTCGCCACTGGTGCCAGGGACTGCGATCGTTGTCATACCAACCTGCACTCTAAGAGGCCATTCTAAAATGGGGGAAAGAGGTCATAGAGTGAAGAAGCGTCGAATTGTTCTCAAGTCGTAGCAATTGGTCACAAAGAGTATCAATAACGGCATCAAGGGA